>DAOUTG010000024.1 GCA_030626845.1 Methylococcaceae bacterium | reverse complement strand
ACTTTATCAGGAGATATTTCTACACGCTCACTACTATGCCGTTTTGAACAAAAAACGAGGAATAGCTTATTTTCTAAATTAATAATCTTGACAAGATAAATTCCCTCTTCAATCGTTTGTAATTCATTGTCTTCTAATAAATAGGGATAATTTTCTTTAAAAAGACTATCAGGAATATCATAATTTTTAAAAAGAGTGGTGATTTCTTGAATCTTTTCCTGAGTTTCTTGAAAAAAACGAACTGATTTTTCACCCGCAATAAGATGTTCGTTATAAATACCTGATAATAATTTAAAAAATACTTCCTGCTCTTCTGGATTTTTATCCTCAAAAGTTTTTTCTAATTTTGAAATAGTCCCTTCCCAACCATTACTTTTTTTTAAGTTATGATGGCTTAGTATAATTTTCATGACAGTCCACGGTACACGATGGCGTAGTCCTGCAATTAACTTCTGAAATGACATGAGGGAACTATCCTTGATAATGCGTTAATATTTGTTGTAAATAAGCTATGATGATAACCTAAAAATTTATTTTTAGATATAGTAACAAATAATACAATTAAGACAAAAATACGGTTAATATTATGTCAACTAAAAGCCAAATAGAATGGACAGAACAAACGTGAAATCCTACAACAGGTTGCACAAAAGTCTCAGCAGGTTGTAAACATTGCTATGCAGAGGTAATGGCAAAACGCTTAAAAGCAATGGGAACAAATGGCTATCAAAATGGGTTTGAGTTAAGTTTATTAGATGATAGATTATCACAGCCCATTAAGCGCAAAAAACCGACAACCTATTTTGTTAATTCAATGAGCGACTTATTCCATGAAGATATACCTTTTTCATTTATTGATTAGGAACAGTAAGAGTCTCACACAACTCACAAAATCATTTTAAAACATGCCTCGCCCTACGATACCGACAAACCTTCCAGAGTCTAACAAAAATCTCTGTACATGACAAAAATATTGTGAAAAATAAATTACTTATAAATCAATCAAATACTGGAATTCAAAACATGTTTTGGACTCCGATTTACATTTTTGTCATGTACAGAGAAAAAATTTATATATACTACTAGAGTTAACTTGCTATCACCATTGAAAAATTATAAATACTGCATAGTAGGGATAAATATATGTCATTTTTGACTCCTAAAACATCTAATAAAATGTACGATTGGCGTGTAAAAAGTATTTATCAAGCTTTAAAAGAAGCTGGTAAAGAAAAAGGAACTCTTGACGTTGCTGACTTAATAAAATTGGGACATCTTAATCAGTACCATTATTTAGGGGTAGATGCGTGTGATAAAGGTATTGATATTTTGGGTTTTAAAAAAAGTTTACGCAGAATTTTTTCCATATTTAAAAGACACAAAATTTAAAACACACAAAAATAAAATCGCTATGTATGATGTATTGATTATTGGCAGTGGTGCTGCGGGCTTAACCTTAGCATTGAATTTACCAAAGAATTTACAAGTGGTCGTCTTAAGTAAAGACACACTAACAAAAAGTAATACTTTTTATGCCCAAGGAGGTATTTCAGCGGTATTAGATAATACTGATTCGCAAGAGGCGCATATTCAAGATACACTTAAAGCTGGCGCAGGGTTATGTCATGAAGAAGCCGTTCGTTTTACCGTGGAAGGCGGTAAAAAATCAATTGAATGGTTACTCAATAAAGGCGTTGCTTTTACACAAGAAAGCAAACAAACACAGACTTCTCCATCAATAGAGAATTTACATCTGACTCAAGAAGGAGGACATAGTTATCGCCGTGTGGCACATGCTGAAGATGCAACGGGTAAGGCTATCCAGACCTCCTTAGTCAAGCAAGCTCAGCAACGCTCTAATATAGATTTATTAACCCATAATATTGTCATTGACCTTATTACCGTGCGTAAATTGGGTGGCAAAGGACAGGATCGTTGTTTGGGTGCTTATGTGCTGAATCATCATACTAATAAGATCGAATCTATTAAAGCCCGTTTTATTATTCTGGCGACGGGCGGAGCGAGTAAAGTTTATTTGTATACGAGTAATCCTGATGGTGCAAGTGGTGATGGTATTGCAATGGCGTGGCGAGCAGGTTGTCGTGTGGCTAATATGGAATTTATGCAATTTCATCCAACTTGTTTATACCACCCTCAAGCTAAATCACATTTAATTACCGAAGCGGTTCGAGGTGAGGGTGGAAAACTGTTATTACCTAATGGTAAACGTTTTATGCCTAGTTTTGATCCTCGTGCCGAATTAGCACCCCGTGATATTGTTGCTCGAGCGATTGACCATGAAATGAAGCGTTTAGGTATTGATTCAGTTTTCTTAGATATTAGCCATAAACCAGCCGAGTTTATTCGTACCCGTTTCCCCAATGTCTACGAAAGTTGTTTAAAATTTGGTTATGATATGACAACAGAGCCTGTTCCAGTCGTTCCTGCCGCTCACTATACTTGCGGCGGTGTAGTAACCGATTTGACAGGACAAACGAATATCAATGCACTCTATTGTATTGGTGAAGCCTCTTTTACGGGATTGCATGGTGCAAACCGTATGGCCAGTAATTCCTTGTTGGAGTGTATTGTTTTTGGTAAAGCCGTTAGTAATCATATTATTAGTCGCCAACATGAGGTTATACCACAGATGACTATTCCTTCATGGGATGAAAGTCGTGTGATTGATTCTGATGAACAGGTCGTGATTTCGCATAACTGGGATGAAATTCGACGTTTTATGTGGGATTATGTCGGCATTGTACGAACCACAAAACGCTTGCAACGTGCCCAGCATCGTATAGATTTATTGCAACAAGAAATTAATGATTATTACAGTCACTTTCGAGTGACTAAAGATTTAATTGAACTACGTAATTTAGCCTTGGTTGCAAAATTAATTATTACTTCCGCATTACAACGCAAAGAAAGCAGAGGATTGCATTATACGTTAGATTATCCTATTCCTGATATTACCTTGGAACAAGTAGATACTATTTTAGATCCTTACCTAAACAGTTAGGTAACGCGAAAAAATAACATACCGTCTAAATTACAAACTGGAGTACAAAACATATTTTGTACGCCGATAAACTCATTTACTGAGGTATATTATTTATTGCGAGTTGCCTTAGTAATTTGCTATCTATCTAAGCATCGCCCGCAGTCAAAATACCCGTTTGGCGTGAAAAATCCAACATCCTATTGAGTGGAATCAAGGCCTTTTGACGTATTTCTTCATCGACTTCAATCGTATTATATTCCCCTCGCAAAGCCTCATACAAATTTACTAGAGTATTCATTGCCATCCATGGACAATGAGCGCAACTTTTACAGGTAGCACTTTTATCGCTTGTCGGTGCTGGAATTAACAATTTATCAGGAACGACCTGTTTCATCTTATAAAATAATCCATAATCGGTAGCAATAATAAGTGTTTGCGCTTTCGAAACCTGCCCTGCTGCAATAATTTGTTTAGTTGAACCAACAAAATCAGCTTTTGCAATGACGGGTTCAGGTGATTCTGGATGCACTAATACTTCCGCATCGGGGTGTTTTCTCATTAATGCTTCAAGTTCATAGCGTTTAAACTCATTGTGAACCACACAATGACCTTGCCACAAGATCATATCAGCCCCTGTTTTATTATTAATATATTGACCTAAATGTCGGTCTGGTCCCCAAATAATTTTCTTACCCTGTGTCATTAAGTGCTTGATAATCTGAACTGCATTACTTGAAGTAACAATCCAATCAGCACGCGCCTTCACTTCTACGCTAGTGTTAGCATACACCACGACTTCATGGTCAGGATATTGATTGCAAAAATGACTAAATTCATTAATTGGACAGCCCAGATCTAAAGAACATTCGGCTTTTAAAGTTGGCATCAATACGGTTTTCTGAGGACTCAAAATCTTAGACGTTTCCCCCATAAAGCGTACCCCACAAACGACCAATGTACTAGCGTTATGCTGCGCACCAAAACTGGCCATATCTAACGAATCAGAGACATAACCTCCTGTTTCTTCTGCTAACGCCTGTAATTCATCATCCACATAATAATGCGCAATCATAACGGCATTTTTTTGCTTAAGTAGATGTTTGATTTTAATGAGATAGGTTTTTTTCTCAGCATCTGTCAACGAAACGGCTGGTTCAATATGATCTATAATATGATCTATATTTGATTGTAATTGGTGTGGAATTATTTCTGCAAGACTCATCGGCTTATGTTGTTAATTTAGGGTAAAAGTATAAATATAAATAGTTTAACGCACTTTTCTTTCTTATAGACAGTACCTCTGTACATGAAAAAAATGTAAATCGGAGTCCAAAACATGTTTTTTACTTCTATATTTCATTGATTTATAAGTAATTTATTGCTTATAATGTTTTTTGTCATGTACAGAGATTTTTCTGTAAAATAGAAAATTATTTGAAGTTAAGTGTGGCTTAAATAAAACTATCGTACATAGCGAGTTTTTAAGATTCCCAGCCTTGCAAGTTTTAGGTTTAGCTCATCAACTTCGCTATTATTATATAAAGGGCCTATTTGAACTTTATAGACCTTTTCGCCCTGATGAGTGACTTGTTTTATTTTTGGTTTAGGTAAAGCATTTTCCGTTATTTTATATTGTAAATTACGCGCATTATCAGGATTATTAAAAACCCCTAATTGTAAATAGATGCTAGTTTCATTGCTAGAGCTTATTGTTTCTATTTTTACTTGTTCTATTCCAGGTTGATGAATATCTAATTTTTGTGCAGCCGCATAAGATAAATCAATAATTCGATTGTCGTGGTATGGACCTCTATCATTAATTCTTACCACAATACTACGCATCGTTTTTAAATTAGTGACTTTAACATAACTCGGAATAGGCAGAGTTTTGTGAGCAGCTGTCATGCCGTACATATCGTAGATTTCACCGTTAGAGGTTTTTTTACCATGAAAGTCATCCCCATACCATGAAGCAATGCCTTGTTGCTTGAAATTTTCACTAAAAGCTAAAACTTTGTAGGATTGTCCACGTAAATAATAAGAACTAGGATTACCTGCACTGGTTTGACTATCCGTTTCTTCAGTCTCATCAAATGGAAATTGAGTAAGGCAGCCGGAAAGTAAAATAATAATGAAAAAAATAGATTTATTTTTCACCTGTCGATGCCTTGGTTTTTTCTAAAATGGCAACACTCAATTGATAAACAGCTAACGCATAAAGCCTGCTATGATTATAACGGGTAATGACATAAAAATTATCTAAACCCAGCCATAATTCAGTTGCTAAGGGTTGTTGATAATCTAATAATTTAGCAGGGCTTTCAAGGGGAATATTATTAGGTATTTTAACATTAAGTGCTTTTAATTTGGCGACGGTCGAATTAGGTTTTAATTTCTCTGATAAGGCTTGTTGATAATCATCACCTGTTGCCGTTACTTTATGGGCAATCGTTTTATCTCGTTGCCAACCGTGCTTTGATAAATAATTACCTACGCTCGCAATCGCATCCGCAGGGTTTGACCAGATATTACGTTGCTTATCTTGTTCATAGTCGGCGGCATAGTTTCTATAACTACTAGGCATAAATTGAGGTAATCCCATCGCCCCTGCATAAGAACCTTTGGGCTTAAGGGGATTCATCTTTTCTTCGCGACATAGCAGTAAGAAATTTTCTAGCTCTGAGGTAAAAAATTCACTACGCTTAGGATAAGAAAAGGCTAAGGTGGTTAAGGCATCTATGACTCGAAATGAGCCTGTATTACCCCCATATTGCGTTTCTACACCAATAATTGCCACAATAATTTGCCAAGGAACACCGTATTTTTTTTCAACATCTAAGAGAACTTGGCGGTTTTTTTTCCAAAACTTAATTCCGCCTGAAATACGCGCCTTGGTTAAAAATATTTTCCTATATTTATGCCAGGGCATACGTCCTTCAGCAGGTCTTGAAATAGCCTTTAAAATACTCTGTTTAGTGTTTGCAGATTGAAATAACGTCTCAAGTTCAGTTGAATTGAAATTATGATCCTTAACCATTTTTTCAACAAATTGATTAACGATAGGGGTTATTTCAATAGCAGCAAAGTTAGTTTGACTAAAGACAAGACTAAAAATCACCATCAAACTTGTAAATATTTTTTTCATCATCATTTATTTTAGTGAACTAAGAATTTTTTATGCGTATGTATTGACATTAAAATGCCAAAACTACCTAGTAAAGTAACCATAGAAGTACCGCCATAACTAATTAAAGGTAAGGGGACGCCGACAACGGGTAAGATACCAATAACCATGCCTATATTAACAAAAACATAGACAAAAAAAGTAAAGGTTAAGCTGCCTGCCAATAAACGACTGTAAGTATTTTTTGCTTGTACCGCAATATATAATCCGCGCCCAATAATTAATAGATAAAGGACTAATAAAGCTATACACCCCAAAAGACCAAATTCTTCTGCAAAAACTGCGAAAATAAAATCAGTCGAGCTTTCAGGTAAATAGTTTAATTGGGCTTGGGTGCTTCCCAGCCATCCTTTTCCTGAAACTCCTCCAGAACCTATGGCTATTTTTGATTGAATAATATGATAGCCTCGCCCCATCGGGTCTGCTTCTGGGTTAAATAGTGTTAATACGCGCCCACGTTGATAGTCGTGCATTAAATAAAACCATAAGACGGGAATGAAAGCGGCAATTAAAGCGCCAATAGCGATGATAAAACGCCATGATAAGCCTGCAAAAAATAAGACTGCCCCGCCTGAACTTGCGACTAATAATGATGTTCCTAAATCAGGTTGTTTAGCAATGAGTAATGTGGGCGTAAGAATTAAACCTGCGGCAACTAATAACTGTTTCCATTTTAATTCGAAATGATGCTTAGAAAGATACCATGCTAACATCATGGGAGTGGTAATTTTAATCATTTCTGAAGGTTGAAAACGAAAAAAACCTAAATCTAGCCAACGTTGCGCCCCTTTTCCAATTTCACCAACGACAAGGACGGCAATTAATAATACAATGCCTGTACCATATAAAAAACTGGAGTAGCGTTTAAATTGCTCTGGATTCACATGGGCTAACCCAATCATTAAACCAAAGGCTAAGACAATACGAACAATTTGACGGGTTAATACTTCCATATTTTGACCGCTGGCACTATATAAAATAATGAAACTTAGCAAACAACTAAAACTTAAAGCAATAAATAAAGGGATGTCTATATGTAGTTTTCTAAGAATATTACCTATTAATGAAGCTGAATCAAACTGAGGATTATTGTAGCTTTTCATTGTCATCCATTGTAGGCTGTTTTTTATAGTTAGCTAGAAACTTTTTAATGACTTTTGCAGCCATTGGGGCTGCAACTGACCCCCCATGCCCCCCGTTTTCTACGATAACGGCAACCGCAATTTGCGGATCTTTTACGGGAGCAAAACTAATAAATAAAGCGTGGTCGTGAAGTTTCTTTTTTAATTTATGACGGTTATAAGTTTCATTTTGTTTTACTGTAAAGACTTGCGCTGTGCCTGTTTTTCCTGCAATCTGATAGTTAATTCCCTTAGCAATACGTTTTGCAGTTCCCCCGGGACTATGGATTACATTAACCATTGCAGCAACCACTTCATCAATATTTTTTGTTTTTAATGGAATAAATGTATTTGATTGAGAAGGACCTGGTTTGGTGTCAGTAGATTGTACAATTCTATCAACTAAATAAGGAGTGACAATTTTACCGTAATTAGCCAATGTTGCTGTCGCTCTTGCTAATTGTAATGGGGTAGTTAAAGTAAACCCTTGACCGATACCAGTAATAATTGAATTTCCAGGATACCAAACTTTTTTCTTATGTTTCTTTTTCCACTCTCGTGAGGGAAATAACCCCCTTTTTTCACCCATTAAATCAATGCCTGTTTTTCGTCCAAACCCAAATTTAGACATAAAAGTATGCATTCTATCTATGCCTAGGGTCATGGCTAGGCTATAAAAATAAACATCACAGGATTGGGTAATAGCTTTATTTAAATTCGTTGCCCCATGTCCCCAACGTTTCCAATCTCGAAAGCGGTGTTTAACATTGGGTAATTGATAATAACCTGGGCAATAAATACTATCGCGCGCTTTAATGACCCCATACTCAAGTCCTGCTAGACCCATGAAAGGTTTCACTGTTGATCCTGGTGGATATTGACCTCGTAATGCACGATTAAACATCGGTCTATCTTTTGAATCTTGTAAGGCTCGGTAAGCTCTGGTGCTAATTCCATTAACAAAAGGATTAGGGTCAAAACTTGGGCGGCTAGTAAAAACTAAAACATCTCCTGTTTTAATTTCAATAGCAACGATAGCACCGTTATATCCTTTCAAAGCCTCATAGGCTATTTTTTGTAAATTTATATCTAGGGTTAAATAAAGATTTGCACCTGATTTTGAGTTTACTTTTCTTAATGTATTAACGGACCGTCCTTGGGCATTAGTTTCTTCTTCGGTATAACCTGCTTTACCATGAAGTAAAGTTTCATAGGATTTTTCAATACCGACTTTACCCATATAATGCGTTCCTCTATATTCAGCAAGCGGTAATGCTTTGAGTTCTTTTTCATTAATTCTCCCGACATAACCTACGACATGCGCTGTTAATACGCCATGAGGATAATGTCTTGCTAAACTTACTTTTATTTCAACACCAGGAAAAAAAGGGCGCATCACGGCAAAGCGGGCCACTTCTTCTTCAGTTAAGTTAGAAAGAAAGGGAGTAGGTTCAAAATATTTACGTCGTTTGCGCTGTTTGTGAAACTCTGTAATTTTTTCATCTGGAATCGCTAAAAGCTGTTGCAATCTTGCTAAGGTTTCAACTAAAGTACCTTCTTTTTTTACTTTTTCAGGTAGAATTTCTAAATTATAAGCGGGTAAATTCTCAGCAAGAATAACGCCGTTTCGATCATAAATAATCCCTCTAATTGGGGGAATAGAAGAGATTCTAATTTGGTTTTTAGTGGCTAAGGTTGCATAATGCTCATAACCTTCAATTTGTAAATAAACTAAACGTACCACTAAACCAACCATTAAAATTATTGCTAAAAAAAAAATAGTAACGACACGATTAAGAAAAATACGATTTTCAGCAATGGCATCTCTAATGGTATAACGGCGTGACATGAAAGACGGCTCTCAATGAGCACTTTTACCGAAAAAACGGATAAAGTGCAAAACGGGGTTAATGAAAGGCCAGACTAGCGTCCCTGTTAAGATAGATAGCCAAAATGACATTGAAAAATGGCGTGTGACTTGGAGTGTGTCACCGCCAAAAACACTACCGATTTGTGTTGTTCCTTGCATAGATTCTAACCAGAAAACTATCATTTGGGCGATCAATAAGCAACTGAAGATAAACACCATTAGCTGGAATAATGGGATTTGACGCAAACGTTTATGGAGCATAATGCAAACATAAATTATCAATGAATAAATAAGTGCGTGTTCGCCTAATGGGCAACCAATAAGAACATCGGTTAATAAACCTATGACCCAAGCATTAACAACACCTTGTTGATAAGGTAAAGCCACTGACCAATAAATAAGAATTAACAAAACCCAGTCAGGGTTTAAATGGCTAATGACTTGGGGGAAAGGTGCAATTCTTAAACACATGGCTAATATTAGTGTAAAAATTAAGTTTTGATAATCACTCAGCATGATTAAGATCCGTTTTATTTTTGGTATTTGATTGGTTTGCTATTATTTCTTTGGTTGCTGTCAAAGGAATTGATTTAGGCTTATTTAAAACAATGAGTACTTCACGAATTTTGTCTAGTTGAGCAATAGGCTCTGCTAAAATATAAGCAAATTGATCATTCGTTTTGTTAATTGTCGTTACAATTGCAACAGGATACCCACGTGGAAAGGTACCATCTAAACCAGAAGAAATAAGAAGGTCACCCATTTCAATATCCGAATCATTGGGTAGAAAAGGGAGTTTAAGCTGATTATATTGACCATTACCAAAAGCAATAGTACGTAACCCGTTACTATTGACTTCAACTGCAATCGCATGGCTTGGGTCGGTAATTAGCATAATTTCTGCGCTTAACGGGTATTCCCTAATCACTTGTCCAACAATACCATTTGTATCCAATACAGGCTGATATTTGTTAATACCAAAATGAGTTCCCTTGTCAACTAATACCACGTGTTCATAAGGAAAATGTGTTGCACCGATTAACTCAGCGGCTAATACATGCTCACCTAATGTATAAGATTTATTCATTAAGGCGCGTAGACGAATATTTTCTTTTTCTAGATTTTTGAGTTTCAGTAAGTCAGTTTTGTGTAACTGTGCTTGTTTTTTTAAAATAACATTTTCTTTTTTTAATTCCTTGTAAGAAACAAAAAATTGAAAGGTTTGATCGGTTACTTCAAGAGGTAGGCTAACTAAAGACTGGATAGGGTAGACAATCACAGATAAAAAAGAACGAACACTCTCTAAACGAGCACTTTGACGCTCTATTGCTAATAACAAAATGGAGAGTAACACTAAAACAAGTAAACGAGTATTAAGTGATGGGCCTCTTGCAAATAAAAGTTTTATAGTAAACCTCTGATAATTAGAACAAAATGATAAAAGTTATCTTTGTTATAAAATATAGAGACGCAAGATATTACGCCTCTAGTGAGATATTTATTCCAAAGAAAAACTATCTGTTCCTCCCGCTTGATCAATCATCTCTAAAACCATACCTCCCCCGCGAGCGACACAAGTTAAAGGATCATCAGCCACATAAACAGGTAGACCTGTTTCCTCTGAAATTAGGCGATCTATATCGGCTAATAAAGCACCTCCGCCTGTTAAAACAATGCCTTTGTTAGCAACATCAGCCCCTAATTCAGGGGGGGTTTGTTCTAGAGCTAATTTTACTGCGCCGACAATACCTGCTAGGGATTCCTGTAGAGATTCTAAAATTTCATTACTATTAAGAATAAAACTACGAGGAATCCCTTCGGCTAAATTACGCCCTTTGACTTCAATCTCTTTGACTTCACTACTTGGATAAGCGGTGCCAATTTCTTGTTTAATTCTCTCAGCCGTTGCTTCACCAATTAAGGTGCCATAATTTCTACGCACATAATTAATAATTGCCTCATCGAAACGATCCCCCCCAATACGAACGGATGATGAATAAACAATTCCATTTAATGAAATAACGGCAACCTCGGATGTTCCACCGCCAATATCCAAAACCATTGAGCCTTGTGGCTGATCAACGGGCATTCCTGCACCAATGGCAGCCGACATGGGTTCTTCAATAAGATAAACATCACGCGCCCCAGCCATTTCAGCCGATTCGCGAATGGCACGACGTTCTACTTGTGTTGACCCACAAGGAACACAAATTAAAATTCGAGGGCTAGGGCGTAATAATTTACTCTCATGAACTTTTTCAATGAAAAAGCGTAACATTCTTTCGGTCACATAAAAATCAGCAATGACCCCATCTTTCAAAGGTCTAATGGCTTCAATATTACCTGGTGTACGCCCCAACATTTTTTTAGCATCATTTCCGACCGCAGCAATAGTTTTAGTTCCCCGTGCTCGGTCTTCTTTAATTGCCACGACCGAAGGTTCATCCAGAACAATACCTTGTCCTGGAATATAAATTAAAGTATTAGCTGTTCCTAAGTCAATGGATAAATCATTAGAAAAAAGTCCGCGAATTCGTTTGAAAAACATTTTTGTCGGTTTCCTTAACGGATGAAAAATCTTGTCACTTTATCAATCAATAAGGTATTTATGCAAGATATAACGTATCATATTGCATAATTAAATTGTTCTAAATAAAAATTCGGAGGAAATAATGTCATTATTGGCGGATGATGTAAAAAAAATAGCCCATCTTGCGAGAGTGGGAATTAATGAAGAAGATGGTGCAACTTATGCCAAAGATTTATCAGGCATGTTAGAACTGATGGTACAAATGGGTGAGTTAAACACCGATAATATTACCCCAATGTCTCACCCCCTAGATCCGGTGCAACGATTACGACCTGATGAGGTCACAGAAACCAATCAGCGCGATAAATTTCAAACCCTCGCCTCACAAACAGAAGCAGGATTATATCTTGTTCCTAAAGTTCTTGATTAACACTTCCTCTTAACGAAATTATGCACAACAAAACTATTACCGAATTAGCTCAAAGCCTACGCGACAAAGATATTTCTAGCGTTGAATTAACCCAAAGTTACTTAGATAGAATTAAGCAATATACTTCATTGAATAGCTATATCACCGTAACTGAAAAACAGGCATTAGCTGATGCTCATGCTGCTGATAAGCGTTTAAAATCAGGCGATGTAACTTTATTGACAGGCATTCCTATTGCACAAAAAGATATTTTTTGTACCGACGGTATCAAAACAAGCTGCGGTTCAAAAATGTTAGACAATTTTGTTGCACCCTATAATGCAACCGTTATTGAAAAATTCAATACCGCAGGGGCAGTGATGCTCGGTAAATTGAATATGGATGAGTTTGCGATGGGGTCATCCAATGAAACCAGCTTTTATGGCCACGTGCAAAATCCTTGGGATAATAATGCCGTTGCCGGAGGCTCTTCGGGAGGATCGGCCGCTGCTGTTGCAGCACGATTAGCGGTTGCCGCCACAGGAACAGATACCGGTGGTTCAATCAGACAACCGGCTTCTTTTTGTGGCATTACAGGATTAAAACCGACTTATGGGCGCGTTTCTCGTTACGGGATGATTGCTTACGCCTCAAGTTTAGATCAGGGTGGCACGATGACGCGCAGTGCTGAAGATTCCGCAATTTTATTACAAGCGATGGCTGGGTTTGATGAAAAAGATTCCACTAGTGCTAATGAGTTTGTGCCTGATTATCGTGAAAACTTAAACCAGCCATTGAAAGGTTTGAAAATTGGTTTACCGAAAGAATTTTTTAGTGCCGAATTAGATGCCAATATTGCGGCAACCATTCTTACTGCGGTGGATGAGTATAAAAAATTAGGCGCGGAAATAAAAGAAATTTCCATGCCGATGTTGAAATATGCCATTCCTACCTATTATGTCATTGCTTCGGCGGAATGTTCGGCGAATTTATCACGTTTTGATGGCGTGCGTTATGGGCATCGTTGTGATAATCCCGAGGATTTGAATGATTTATATACCCGTTCACGCGGTGAAGCCTTTGGTGCGGAAGTTAAACGCCGTATATTAATGGGAACGTATGCTTTATCGGCAGGTTACTATGACGCGTATTATATAAAGGCTCAAAAAACACGGCGTTTAATTGCCGAAGAGTTTAAAAAAGCATTGAGCGAAGTTGACGTATTAATGAGTCCTGTTACCCCTTCTACTGCATTTGGCATCGGCGAGAAAACCAGTGATCCTGTGCAAATGTATTTAGCGGATATTTATACGATTGCAATTAATCTTGCTGGTTTACCTGCCATGTCCGTTCCTGCGGGATTTGTGGATAAAAAACCTGTGGGTTTACAAATTATTGGCCATTATTTTAAAGAAGCGCAGTTATTAAATGTGGCACATCAATATCAACAAGTCACTAACTGGCATCAACAAACGCCAAAAGGATTTGAATAGAGGAGATTATCATGGCGACTATTACTCAATTTTCACAATTAAATTTAGATAAAATTTACAGTTATGCTGATTATTTGACATGGAAATTTGAAGAGAGGGTTGAAATCATCAAAGGTAAAGTGATGTTAATGTCGCCTGCGCCAAATTTAAATCATCAACGGCTCTCAGGGAAACTTTCGTATAAGTTTTACGACTATTTAGAAGGAAAATCTTGTGAATTATTTGTTGCGCCTTTTGATGTAAAGCTATATGACAGCAAAAAAGAACACCTAGCGGATGATAAGGTTTATAGCACAGTACAACCTGATTTATGTATTATTTGTGATAAAGAAAAACTGACAATGCAAGGTTGTGAGGGTGCGCCTGATTTTATTATCGAAATTGTCTCTAAAGGTAATTCTAAAAAAGATTTGTTGTTAAAGTATGAGTTATATCAGGAAAATGGCGTAGAAGAATATTGGTTGGTTTATCCTTATGAAGAAGCGGTTCATCAATTTATTTTAAACAAAGAAACAAAGCGTTATCAACTGCATAGAATGTACGCACAAGATGGCATGATTACGCCTTGTTTGTTTCCTGATTTGGAAATTGATTTGGCGGAGATTTTTACGGACTAAAAACATCTTCAATCAAACAATATTCATTTTTTCATTCACAATGGTCAGCTTAATTTCGACTAACTCTTTTAATAACACCGTAATTTTTTCCAATGTTATTTCATTATCTATTTTAACTAAAGTAACTAGTTTATGGTAATGGGTTATTGCCTGAGCAGACGCTTTTAAGCAATAGGACAATTTATCATTAACTTTTAATGAGGATTGTTGTAAAACAGCAATCGTTAAATCACAACACACCCCATTAAATTCTTTTTTAACTGTACGTCGTGCTAAAGCTTCCCACAGTGTATTTTTAGGTAAATTGTTGATTTGCTTCCGCAACCATAATAAATCAAAATTTTCAATTACTTGAAAAAAAACAATGGCGCAATCTTCTAAACTACTCGTGGTTTTTCTTTTCAACCAAACGACATCTAAACACCAATATAAAATATCTAAAACGACAATTTCAACCGCAATTCCTGCACTGACCCCTTGATGAATAAAATCTTCCACTTGCTTATCAATCCATTGTTGTTCTGTAGTCGTTACAAAACTTGAAACTTGTGTACTTAACGTTTTAATTCCATCAATATAAGCTTGAGAGTTATTAAAAATACCTAGATGCTGAGTATCTTTATTTATAAACCAATATATTGCTTTTTTTATAGCTTCTCTAAGAATTGTTTTAAGTAATTCAGATACTTTTCTATCTAGTGATATTGATTCTAATTGCAACCAAATTTTATCAATATTAAAAATCTCATAAACTAAATTATTTATATTAATAATAGCTGCAGAATTACAATGCGTTTCTTCCATTAAACGATAAGGTAAGACCATTCCCATACGATTAATTAACGTATTGACTAAATCATTGGCAACAATCTCATCACGCAGGCTATGTTGCTGTATTTCTCGTAGATATTTTTTTTGTAAGGCACTGGGAAAATAATCTGCTAGCGTTTTTAAAAATAGACTTTTATCTATATAATCTAGCTGATTAAGTAATTCCTGTTTCATTAATTGTTTACTATAAGCGAGTAACACCGAAATTTCAGGGCGTGTCAAACCCTTAGAATGGGTTCGTCTTTCTTCTAACATAGAATCACTCGGAATACTTTCTAATTCACGATTTAAATTACCTCGGTTTTCAAGGGCTTTAATGAGTGATTGTATCTCTATTTTATTTTTGTTAGCGTCATGCTCTATTAATGTGATGGTATGATTTTGTTGGTAATTATTCGCTAATACTTTATTTGCAACATCTTGAGTCATTTCTTCAAGTAATTGGTTACGTTGCTTTTCAGTTAAATCACCTTGATGTATTAAACCCTCTAATAAAATTTTAATATTCACTTCATGGTCAGAACAATCAACCCCTGCTGAATTATCAATGGAATCAGTATTACAATACCCTCCTTGTTGGGCATATTCAATACGTCCTTTTTGGGTTAATCCAAGGTTTCCACCTTCTCCAATCACTTTACAACGTAATTGTTTACCATTGACACGTACTGTATCATTGGCTTTATCTCCAACTTCCAAGTTTGATTCATCACAAGCTTTAACATAAGTTCCTATGCCACCATTCCATAGTAAATCAACAGGCGCGCAGAGTATGGCACGAATAAGTTCATGCGAGGTTAAATGATCGTTATCAATATTTAAACATTTTTGAACCGAGGGAGAAATAGGAATTGACTTTAGAGAGCGTAAAAATACCCCACCGCCAGTAGAAATTAATTCAGATTCATAATCTTGCCATGAAGATTTATAACGATTAAATAAACGTTGGCGTTCTTTAAAACTTAATGCAGAATCTGGATTAGGATCTAAAAAAATATGTAAATGGTCAAAGGCTGCAACTAATTTAATTTGTGAGGATAACAGCATGCCATTACCAAAAACATCCCCCGCCATGCCACCAATTCCCACCACGGTAAAAGTATTCTTAGTGATATTTAAATTAAGTCGATTGAAATGATGTTTAACAGATTCCCATGCTCCTTTTGCGGTAATCCCCATGGCTTTATGATCATAACCTGCAGACCCCCCTGATGCAAAAGCATCACCTAACCAAAAGTTTGCTTGTTGTGATAATTGGTTCGCATAATCAGAAAACTGTGCTGTCCCTTTATCAGCGGCAACGACTAAATAAGGATCATCATTATCATAGCAAACGACATTCTTAGGTTTAATACATCGCTTTGCTTGTTTATTATCCGTTAAGCTTAACAATCCCCCAATGAAAATTTGATAACACTGAATAACTTCCTCAGCAATTTTTTCCTTATCCGTTATTTTATGTAAACGTTTAACCACAAATCCGCCTTTTGCGCCTGTAGGGACAATTAACGCATTTTTAGTCATCTGTGCTTTCATCAACCCTAAAACTTCAGTTCTAAAATCCTCACGGCGATCAGACCAACGTAATCCCCCCCTTGCAACAGCACCGCCTCGAAGATGAATCCCTTCCATACGTGATGAATAAACAAAAATTTCAAAATAGGGGATGGGGGCTGGCATTTCATTAACCAATGAAGAATTAAACTTAATCGCAAAAAAAGGAAAACCTTGCGCATCATTTAAATTAGAAAAATAGTTAGTTCTAACCGCTGCATGAATTAAGTTTAAATAACGCCTTAAGATTCGGTCTTCATCTAATGAGCTAACGCTATCTATTGCATTCTCTACAGGGGTTGATATATCACATGATTGTTTCACTTGTTGATTCAAACTAGGATCAAAACGTTGATTAAAAAAATCTAACAACAAGCTAACCACGTCAGGGTTTTTAGCTAAGGTTAATTCAACGTAGGTCTGACTAAATGTCATCCCTATTTGTCGTAAATAAAAATAGAACGCCCGAAATAAATTTACTTGTTGCCAATTTAATTTAGCCTTTAAAATTAGCGCATTAAAACCATCATTCTCAATTTTCCCAAACCAACATTGTTCAAAAGCAGTTTCAAAGCGAGGTTTTAAATGCGCTAAATCTAAATCTCGACTATCTACCTTATAATCCAAACCAAAATCATGTAACCATAAAACAGCATTACTATTTTTATTTTTAATTTCATAAGGACGCTCATCACAAACTTTAACACCCATGTTTTCCAACATCGGTAGACTCTTTGATAAGGACGCTTGCTGACCCCGATTAAATAATTTAAAGCGTAAAGTTTTTTTACCACTGACAGTCAAAGGACTATAAAGCAAACTTTCTGCCTGTAAATCATGTTTAATTAATTTTTCAAATTTATCAATGTCTAATAAAGCAGTACGTGTTGAGACTTCTTCTCTATAAGCTGCTGAAAATCCTTCAGAATAATTATAAAATAAGGTGTTTCCCTTAGCTTCTCCAAAATAATGATGTAACTCGACTTGTAAAGTATCTTTCCATTCAGCCAATGCCTCAATAATTTTTTGTTCTAGTCCTTTAAGATCATATTGGGCGCAACAATTTTTACTACTATGAATAATAAAATGAATTCTTGCTAAGATTGATTCTGATAACTGCACACTGAAATCAACATTATCCCCTTTAAAAACCTCCAATAAAATCGCTTGAATCTTTTTACGTGATTGCGTGTGATAACGCTCTCTTGGAACAAAGGTTAATAATGAAATAAAATGGCCATAAACATCGTGGCGAACAAAAACCCGTACTCGTTGACTTTCTTGTAATTGTAAAACCCCTAATGCACATTCAAATAAATTATCTTCATTAGCCTGAAATAATTCATCTCTGGGCAATGACTGTAAAATATAAAGCATAGCCCGTGCGCCATAAGTACTCGCTTTGAAACCCGAGCGTTTCTCAAGGTTTTGTAGTTTACGATTAACCATCGGGATATTTTTAAGATCACAAGAATAAGCAGATGAGCTATATAAACCTAGAAAACGCTTTTCGCCAATAACTTGCCCTTCACGACTATATTGTTTGACACCAATATAATCCATAAATACTGAGCGATGTACCGTTGAACGGGTTGTCGCTTTAGTAATGATTAGCGGATTCGTTTGAATAAAGTAATCATAAATTTCTTTAGGTAATAAAGTCGTATGATTGGCTAAAACAGGGTCAATAGAATCTTGAAGAATACCTTGTCCTGTTGCTGATATTATTTTTAGTCCGTGTTGTCCTTCTTGCTTAATCAGTGCATATTCCCTATAACCTAAAAATATAAAATGATCGTCATGTAACCATTGTAAAAAGTCAATACTATCTTCTAATGAATATTTAAAGATTTGTTGTTGCTGTTTAAGCTCAACAATCACGGTTTTCATCTGTTTAAGACATTTTTTCCAGTCTTTGGTAACCGCCTGTACATCATTTAAAATTCGGTTTAAAGAATGTTCCAGTTCTGTCATTACCGTCTGATTAGTTTGTCGGTCTATTTCAACATGTAATAAGCATTCGCAAGTTCCTTCTTCATCCTTAGCTTTTGCAATCCCTAACAGTAATCCATTTTCATCACGTTTAAAATTAAACACAGGATGAATAACCAAATGATTTGTAAATCCAGAGCGATTAATTTCCATACAGACTGACTGCAATAAAAACGGTCTATCCGCAATAATAATTTCAACAATCGTATGTTGAGACTGCCAGCTATGTTCTTCCAATGTCGGATTGTAAACGTGAACACAAAATGTTTCAGGGTCATACTTTAAAAGCAAATTCCAATGAGATAATAAAGCCCCATACCAATCCTCAATGGAATGATTACTTTCAAAGCCTTCAATGACCATGCCATGATAATATTGGGTTGCAAATGCACCCATTAATTGTGCAGTTTCATTATTTAGCTTGGTTTCAAGGTAAGTTAATAAACGTTTTAAAAATTCTTGTTCAGATTTATAGTCCATGACATTGCCTTAGTTTTTTTATTAGCCGTAGATACAAGGGTGGGTTAAACCCACCCTAGCGTTATAATAGCTTTATTTTTCGTATAAAACCGTAAAATTTTAATTACTTGAGTTCAAGGAAAGACTTAAAATGTAAAGACTTGCCCCTAAATATTTTAATAAAACAAAAAAATACTTACGCAAAAATTACTTAACCTTTTTATCAAAAATAATTATGCCTATTATCTCTATGTTTTATGGAATTATTATTCGCCTATATTTAATGGATAATAAACATCATAATACCCCTCATATTCATGCAAAATAGGCAGAACTTGAGGTTTCTATTTCTATTTCTATTAGTGAGGGTGAAATATTGGCAGGCACATTACCACGAAAACAATTACGTCTCGTTCAGGCATGGATAGAATTGCATCGTGATGAGTTAATGGCAGATTGGGAGCTTGCTGTTATTGGTGAAGCTCCTTATAAAATAACCCCACTATAATCCTATGTACTGGGATGTGATAAAAGTTGAACCTCTTCGAGATTATCAGCTTTATGTAGAAACAAAAGATGGACGTTGTGGTATTTTTGACGTAAAACCTTATTTAGATTTTGGAATGTTTCGTGAATTAAAAAACATCCATTATTTCAATCAAGTTCATATTTTATTTGGTGCAATCACATGGCCTAATGAACAAGATATTGCCCCAGAAACTTTATGGGAAGACTTATTGTCACTTAATTAAGTAATTTTACAACAAGCATACAAAAGCTATTTTTTAAACCAACTTAAATCAAAATGATTAAACAAAAATTATATTTACAACAAGGCTTTACTCTTTTAGAGCTATTAGTGGTCTTAAGCATCATTGCTTTACTTGCAGGGGTTGTTGTTCCTAAATCTATTGAATATTTAGATGATTCCAAAATCAAAACAGTGCGGCTACAAATTGAAGAACTCTCAGCGGCTTTAGATATGTACAAACTGGATGTAGGCAGTTATCCAAAAACAGACCAAGGACTTCAAGCCTTAGTTGAAAAACCTAGTAATGGTAATCGTTGGAATGGTCCTTACGTTCGTAAAAATAAAAAAATTCCACAAGATCCTTGGGAACAAACCTATAATTATGTTTCACCAGGTGAGCATGGAAAATTTGATTTATACAGTTTAGGGGGTGATGGACAAGAAGGCGGAGAAGGGACAGATCAAGACATTACCAGTTGGGAAGAGTAAACTAGATAAAGTCGATGCCTCATTCTCATAAAGGCTTTACACTGGTTGAATTATTAATTGTTTTAGTCATTATGGTGCTTGGGGTCTCATTAATCGGTCCTAATATATCCTCAGGAAGTGACCGTGCTAATTTAAAAGCTGCGAGTCGAGATTTAAAATCCGCTTTAAGATATGCGCGAGGTCAAGCATTAATGACCCAAACGGAAATAACCGTTACTCTTGATTTAGCCACAAATCATTATAAAATCAATAGTCCTCATCAAAAGAATTATCAACTGGTTCAGTCCATTGAAATAACCCTGCGTACGGCGCAAACAGATATTGAAAGTGACCAACAAGGGAGTATTCGGTTTTTCCCTGATGGTTCATCAACAGGCGGAAATATTAGCTTATCCCAAGGTGAAATAAAAATAGATGTTACGATTAACTGGTTGACAGGACATGTTGAAATTGAAGAAACTGAGGACTAATACTTTGA
Organism: Methylococcaceae bacterium; assembly: GCA_030626845.1. GTDB lineage: Bacteria > Pseudomonadota > Gammaproteobacteria > Methylococcales > Methylomonadaceae > WTBX01. The sequence continues at coordinate 9,764 of DAOUTG010000024.1, read as the reverse complement.
TACCTCCCAAAAGTCAACAAGGTTTTTCACTGCTGGAAATTCTGGTTGCATTTTCCATTCTCGCCTTATCACTAGGGATTATTCTTAAGATTTTTTCTGCAGGACTACAAACAGCCAGTCTTGCTGAAAATTATACCCTTGCGATAGAAATTGCGGAATCATTACTCGCAGAAACAGGGGAAGAAGAAAAATTAGCCTTAGGGGAATCGAGCGGACAAAAAAATGAATACTTTAATTGGACAGTGCAAACCACAGCAATGGAACTTGATATTAGCCCACAGTTACCTCAGCCTCTTGCAGAACAAATTGTTCAAGTTAAAGTTATCGTTAGTTGGGGCGATGAAAATAACCCCCGCTCAATTAACTTAACGACCCTAAAACTAATGCCCCTGCCCTATGAAAGTAGCTAAATCCTACTATAGTTCAGGCTTTACCTTAATTGAAGTCCTTATTGCCTTGTCACTTCTCAGTGTCATGATGCTCATGCTATTTGCAGGCTTAAGAATTGGGGCTAAAAGCTGGGATAAAGGCGAGAACAAAATAATTCAAGTCACCGAAATGACCTCGGTACATAACTTTTTTCACAACCAACTCGCAGCCTCGCTCCCTTTATGGGATGATTTTACTGAGAAGGATAAACAGTTTTCTTTTCAAGGCACACCAACCACCCTACAATTTGTCGCAAGCCTCCCTGCAAGTTCAAAGCGACTTGGTTTACAACGCTTTAACATTCGCCTAGAAAATAATAAAATAGAGGTTGCAATTAAACCTTTTTATCCTTCCCTAGACAGTAATCAATGGAAAATAGAAGCCGTCACCTTAATTGATGAGATAACGAATTTAAACATCGCTTATTTTGGAAACGAAAATATTAAAGAGCTTCCTCAATGGCAAACCACATGGGATTACGATCATTTACCTAAACTCATCGCCATTGAGATTGAATCTGTTAAAGAGAATTATTGGCCTAAAATAGTTTTAAAGCTCAATAATGAAGAAGCCCCTAAAAAATCATTAAATATTTTCGAAAAAGCCCTCAAAAAATCAAAGACAAGCAATGAAAACTCAGAGAGTGAAAACAACAATCCCTTCTCAAAAAGGAGTGGCATTAGTTCTGGTATTATGGGTCTTAACATTGCTAACCATTATGGCAGGAAGTTTTACTTTAGGAATGCGTAGAGAAACCAGCATTATTGCCAACATGCGTGATAAAGCACAAGCAATCGCCATTGCACAAGCAGGTATTACCTTTGCACAACTGAACTTATTAAAAATTGATAAAGGACAACGCTGGCAAGCGAATGGAAATATTTACCCTATTCGCTTTAATAATGCGGATATTCGGATTAAAATTCAATCTGAATCAGGAAAAATAGATATTAACAAAGCCAATGAAAAATTACTCACAGGCATGATGGCACAAACAGATGTCGACCCTATCGAGCAACAATCTATTGTTAATGCAATTCTTGATTGGCGTGATAAGGATGACCTGATTAGAATTGATGGGGCAGAAAAATCAACCTATGAAGCCGCTGATTTATCCTATCATCCTAGAAACAAACCTTTTCAAACCACAGAAGAACTTAGACTGGTATTCGGTATAACCGCTGAAATATTTGAACAACTAAAAACTATGATTACCGTTTATTCCAAACAAACCAACGTGGATTTAAAAACGGCTGAAAAAAAAGTGCTGTTAGCAGTAAGTAATTTGGATACAGAAACCATTGATAGCTATATTGCTGAACGGGTTAATAGTGAAAAAAACCAATTACCAACGCCTGCATTTCCTCAAGCTAGTGGAAAAAAATCCAATACATCGGTAAAAAAAATCTATACTGTTATTGCAGAAACACAACTTCATAGTGGTGCAAAAGCACGGATACAAGTCATAATGCAAAAAAGCTCAACGAATAAGTCCCAGCCTTTTATTATTCTTGATTGGAAACCCTACGCAGCTTTAAAAAACGCCTTATTTTCAAAGGACTCAGAATCTCTACTTATCACACAAAATGCTGAACTTAACCCTTGATAGTCAAGTCATTAAAAAATTCTTTCATTGGTGGAAAAAAGAACTTGCTTTTCTCATTCCTAAGACCCTTAGTCAATTTTTTAATGAGAGTACGGGCTTTATCATCATCCAAATTAGAGCAGATAAAATCTACTTTAGCACGATTGACAATAACAAAACTCAAACCATCGCTAATTTAGAACGTAATGAAGCAGGCTTACTTAACTATCAACAATTAAAATTAGATCATCTAATTTTAGAAAAATCCAAAGTTATTTTAAGACTTAATAAAAATGAAGGCATCATCAAAGAATTGACACTTCCTAAAGCGGTAGAAGAAAATTTATCTCAAGTCATCGCTTACGAACTGGATCGTTACACCCCTTTTAATCAGCAGCAAGTTTATTATGCAATAAAAAAAATAGCGGTAGATAATGATAAAATCAAGCTCAAGCTTATTCTAACCCCAAAAAATAAACTCGACTCAGCTTATGAAACCCTAAATGAATGGGGCATTATTCCATGGTTAGTTGATTACGAGGGCATGGCTAATAATTTACAAGATGATTATCAATATTATAATTTATTACCCAAAGAAAAAAGATATAAACAAAATAAAAAAGCCCTTATTTTTCAGTCATCATTGATTGCAGGCATCGTATTATTATTTGGCAGTATTTTCATCTTACCTGTTTGGTTTCAGTATGAATCAGGACAATCACTTGAAAATAAAATCTATAAAATAAAAAGAAAAGCGATTGAAGTTCAAGAATTACAAAATAAAATTGCAGTACTCTCAGAAAAAACAGATTGGCTTATTGCACAGAAAAAAAAATACCCACCACTTATTGAAATTTTGGAAACAGTGAGTCAATTACTGAAAGATGATACCTCGCTAACGATGCTTGAATATAAAAATGAAAAAGTACACTTAACAGGCGAGTCTCCTGCTGCTGCTACATTAATTAAAATACTTGAATCTTCACCTTTATTTTCAAATGCAGACTTTGAATCAACGGTCACTAAAAATAAAACCACAGGATTAGAACGATTTAGAATTATAGTCAGTGTTAATTCAAGAGAAAACCATGATCCTGAATAAAAGCATAGAAAAGAACCAAAAATGGTTCGCTATCGGTTTACTACTGTTAATCATTTCTTTCGTGATAGGTCTTTTTATTTACCCACTTATTTCATTGGGTTTAGATTATAGAGAAATAAGACGCGATCATATTTTTAACTTTAGACGTTATAAGAAAACGCTGCTAAAAAAAGAAGCATTGACTAAAAATTTTGAAGTCATTAGTAAAAAATATACCGAGCAAAATTATTTTTATACCAATGAAACCATTGCTTTAGCTTCTGCTGATTTACAATCATTTATTACTACAGCAATAACCGATGCAGGTGGGCAGATTATTAGAAAAAGTTCCTCTTCAAAAAAACTTGAGGATAATTTTACCCGTATTATTATTGACGTTAATATGACAGTTACTATGGCGGCTTTAAGAACGATACTTTATGAAATTGAAACCGTAACGCCTTTAATTATTATTAATCATATTCGTATTAAAGCAGCCCCTAAAAAAAGAAATATAAAAACGCGAAAACTAGAATCAAGTAACCAATTAACGGTTAATTTTAAAGCCTCTAGTTTTGTAGGGATGCAATAAAATGAATATTCGCTTAATTAAAACACTTTCGTTTATGGCTTTTTTTTTAGTTATCATTATTATTGCCGAGTCTTCTTATGCAAAATATTCTAATTTAAAACTAAAAAAAGAATTAAAAGAAATTACTTCAGGGAATATAGAGACAGAAGTATTGCCTTCTATTAACTTAAAAGAAAAACCGATAGAAAGCTATAGTGATTTAATCAACCGACCTTTATTTAATAATACAAGACGGGTTATTGAAGAGGTTGCCACTGAAACAGTTGTAAAACCAACTGTAAAGGCTAAGAATTTTAAACATGAACTCATTGGTATTTTTGGGACTAAGCCTGAAATTAATGCTTTATTTAGAAATAAAAATCCTAGAAATGTTAAAAATAAAAATCAGCGTTTTTTTACTGTTCAAGTGGGTAAAAATATTGAAGGTTGGGTTATAAAAAAAATTAATAAAAATACAGTTATTATTGAAAACAATGGGAAAACTGAAACCGTTGAATGGTCAAAGTCTAAGCCTAAAATATTTAAAACACTTAAAAAATTAATAAAAAAGAAAGTTTCTACTAAAAAGAAAATCCCTGCTAAAAATAAGATAACAAATAAAAACAATCCTTTTAAAAGTAAAATAAAATCGGCTATTTCAGCGATACGATGATAAATATAACTCTTAAAACTTTAACTAAAGTCCAATTTTATACTGGCATATTAATTGCTTTCATCTAGCGACTACCAAATTTAAGACGGGACATCAATAAAATCAACTATTGGCGTATCAATTGATTTTACTAGCTTTGCAAGAACTGGACTTAATTGAATATGTCCCGCCTTAAGTTGGTAGCCATTATTGGCGTACCGATTATCGCGTTTGTTTTATTCTTAGTCTTTTAGAAGTTAACCCGACTATAATGCCCTCAAATGATGCTGCTCAACCGTTGTTAGAACTCACTAATATTTCTAAAAGTTATGGTAATAACGCTATTTTAAAAGATATTAATTTAAGTATTAATGAAGGTGAGTTTATTGCTATTGTCGGGTTTTCGGGTAGTGGTAAAACAACCTTAATTTCAATGATAGCAGGGTTAGTTTCGCCTGATTCAGGTGAAATTAAAAAGAATGGGGTGTTGATTACTGCGCCCGCACCAGATCGAGGCGTTGTTTTTCAAAATTATTCTTTGATGCCGTGGTTAACGGTCTATGAAAATGTCGCTTTAGCGGTTGATGAAATATTTAAGGATTGGACGGCCGAACAACGCCGATTTCATGCTGAAAAATATATTAAAATGGTTTCTTTAGCTTCTGCAATGGATAAAAAACCTGCTGAATTATCAGGAGGGATGCGTCAGCGGGTTAATGTTGCCCGTGCTTTAGCAGCTAATCCTGATATACTATTATTAGATGAACCTTTAAGTGCATTAGATGCGTTGACACGCGGTAATTTACAAGATGAAATTTTACAAATTTGGGCGCAAGAACAGAAAACGGTTATTTTAATTACCAATGATGTGGATGAAGCTATTTATATGGCGGATCGGGTTATCCCTTTAAATCTAGGTCCTGATGCAACTTTTGTTAATGAATTTGAAATTAACCTTGAACGCCCACGTGATCGAACCGCCTTAAATCGTAACGAAGAATTTAAACGGTTACGAAGTGAAATAACACGCTACTTAATGGCGATTGCGCTGGTTTCCATTCATAAGGAAGGCGATGATTGCATCGTTTTACCTGATGTACTTCCTAATACGAATAAACACTGGAATCGTGATAACGCAGGCTTGGGTTTTAAAAAAAATGAAATAGAACAACCCCGTTATTTAGAATTTTCAAAACTATCCAAAATTTACCCAACCCCCGATGGTAAGGGGACGGTTAAAGTCGTGGATGGTTTTGATATGAAAGTAAAAAAAGGCGAGTTTATTTCTATTATCGGTCATTCAGGCTGTGGTAAATCAACGGTACTCTCGATGACCGCAGGACTTAACCCTGTTTCAGAAGGCGGGGTTATTTTAGACAATAAAGAAGTGATTGCCGCAGGGCCTGATCGTGGAATTGTTTTTCAAGCACCTAGTTTATTTCCATGGCTCAGCGCGTTTGAAAATGTGTCTTTAGGGGTTGATAAGGTATATCCTCATGCAACAAAATCGGAACGCAATGATATTGTCGAATATTATTTAATTCGGGTTGACCTAGAAAGAGACATGTTTAAAAAAGCGGCCGATATGTCAAATGGAATGCGTCAACGTGTAGGAATTGCTAGAGCCTTTGCCTTGTCACCTAAATTGTTATTGCTGGATGAGCCTTTTGGTATGCTGGATTCGTTAACACGCTGGGAGCTACAAGAAGTGTTAATGGAAGTTTGGGAGCGCACTCAGGTAACGGCAATTGTCGTCACCCATGATGTTGATGAAGCCATATTATTGGCTGATCGAGTGGTGATGATGACGAATGGACCGATGGCAAAAATTGGTAAAATTGAGGAAATTGATTTACCCAGACCACGCACACGACAAAGTCTTTTAGGACATCCTGATTATTATAAATACCGTGAAAGTTTACTGACTTTTTTAGCCAGTTACGATCAAGCACATTAGTCATAAACTCTTTTACTGATGAACAATTAGTTTCAGTATAAGCTTTAAACATTATTTATCTTTTTCTATAAACCTCCGATATTTTAAAAAGTTTCGGAGGTTTTTGTTTTTTAGTTAACATTAGCGATAAGGAGGCATGTTATGCCTATATTTAAACCCCCTTTGATAAAAATTTCAGTACTTTCGATGAGTGTTTTATCAGTTTTAATAACCCAAAACATTCATGCAGATGAATACATTATCAATGAAAAGATTGAAAATGCACTTCAATTTGGTCACAGTGAAGCCAAATATGGAACAGTTAAATTTGATTTACGTTATCGTTATGAAAATGATGATACTAAAAATCCTGCTAAAAAAGTAGGGAACGCCTCAACCGTTCGGTTGCGTATTGGCTATTTAACCCCTGAATTCCATGGTTTTCAAGCGTATGCAGAATACGAAGGGCTGCAAGATTTTGGTGCAAATACTTATAACAGTACACGAAATGGTAAAGGTGAGTTTGAAACCATTCTTGAACCTCAAGAGCATGAACTTAATCAGCTTTGGTTGAGTTATAACGGGTTAGCTGATACGAAGATTAAAGTCGGACGACAACGAATAAAACTTGATAATGATCGTTTCATCGGTAATGTGGGTTGGCGACAAATGGAACAAACCTTTGATGCGGTTTTAGTCACTAATAAATCCTTAGCGAATACCACCATTAAAGTGGGTTATATTGCCCAAGCGCAAAATATTCGTTCAATGGTCGAGCCAATGCAAACCCCCTTTTTAAATGTTAGCTATAAAATTAAAGATATAGGGACATTAACAGGCTATGGCTACTGGATGGACATTAATGGTTCAACCCCCGCGCCTTATAATTTACACGCCTCGAATCAAACTTATGGGGTCAGTTTTACGGGTGCAAGAAAAATTGTTGATGGCATTAAAGGTCTTTATCGCGCTGAATATGCTTACCAAAAAGACTATGCAGATAATCCAACGCAATATGAAACCGATTATTATCATGTGATGGGCGGAATTTCTGCTTTTAATGTGACTGCAAAAGTAGGCTTTGAACAATTAGGGGGTAAAGGAGCTTTACAGACTTTTGATACGCCTTTAGCCACAGGTCATGCCTTTAATGGTTGGTCAGATCAGTTCTTAAATACACCCGCTGATGGTTTGCGTGATGTTTATGCTTCATTAGGGACTAAAATTAAAGGGGTGAAATTATTAGGTGTTTATCATGAGTTTATGGATGATACAGGCAGTATTGATTATGGTAATGAGTGGGATTTTTTAGCCACTAAAACCTTTGCTAAACATTATTCTGTGATTGCTAAGTACGCCTATTTTGATGGTGATAACAAACGTTTTGATGCACAAAATTTTTGGCTAGGTGTTGGCGTACACTTTTAAACCTTTTTAAACCTTTTTAAATTTTTATAATAGATAAATGACCCATAAATTACCCGCATTAAAAGAATTTGATGCGCCTGTAAAAGTTTTATTTACAGGCTATTTAACCGCTGTTGCCTTTGGTTATTTTTTTGCATTAATACAAATATTATTTACCCATGGTATGGCCGATGGAAAATTTGGCTTATCAGTTGATGATATTGTTTACAGTTATTATGGCAACCGTTCAGGCACATTACTTGAAACTAAATTGAACGGCTCAATGAAAGACAAAGCCAGTGAAAAAGAAAGTTTTATCATCATGCAATGGGCAAGAGATGGGGCAAAAGAATCGCTCTATGTCTCGACAGGTGTTGAGAAAATTATCGAAGATAAATGTGTGATGTGTCATAACGAAGATGCCAGCACTATTCCTGATTTTACTGATTTTGAAGCACTTGAAAGGGTAACAGAACAAGATGAAGGGGCAACGTTTTCTTCTTTAACTCGTGTTTCCCATATTCACTTATTTGGGATTAGTTTCATTTTTATGTTTGTCGGACTTATTTTTAGTTTTGCCGAAACCAGTACAGTCAAATACAAATGTCTTGCCATTGGAATGCCTTATGTTTTCCTCGTGGTAGATATTTTATCGTGGTGGCTGACGAAATTAGATCCTATGTTTGCTTGGCTGGTGATTATTGCAGGGAGTGGTATGGCCGTTGCTTTTGGTTTTATGTTAATTATCTCACTCTTAGAAATGTGGTTTTATAAACGCGTGTTTCTTAATTCAATAGGTGAACCTTATGCACAGTGGAGTTCCTATATTGAATCAAAATTAAAAAAAATTGATTGTGATGATGTTCGCTGTGTTATGGAAAGAACGTTCTATTTTTTTAAAAGAATCAGTTTATTTATTTGGCGAAAATGGTTAGATATTGGGCTTCCTTTTATTAAAGGTTTTGTTAAGAAGAAATAAAAGCTTGTAACTACTCACCTTACTCAAAATTTGCCAATTATTAAATTTAAGTGTTTAATATCAGCCATGAATATTCAGATACTCAACCACCAAGAAATAAAAATGCATATCTTTTAATTTGGGGAGGCTGAGTAGTTACGATAAAAAACCTATTTCATTGACTCAATCGACTTATTACTCGGTGTGCTATCTAAAACGGTCTCTTAAACCAACGTTAAAATTATAAAAAATGAATACTAATCCGCACAGATAAAAATGCGTGTAACAAAAACCTTAACAAAAACCTTTTTTAAAATTAAATTATGCAAATAAGTGAAGCATGGTTAAGAGAACGCGTTAATCCTGCGGTTTCTACCAATGAATTAGTTGAACAATTAACAATGGCTGGATTAGAAGTCGATTCAGTTGAATCGGCGGCGGCTGAATTTTCTAAAATTGTGGTCGGTGAAATTTTAACCATTGAAAAACATCCTGATGCTGACAAATTAAACGTTTGTACCGTTGAAGTAGGCGAGGATGAGCCATTACAAATCGTTTGCGGGGCCAATAATGTTCGCGTGGGGTTAAAAATTCCAGCGGCTCTAATCGGCGCGGTTTTACCTGGAAATTTTAAAATTAAAAAATCCAAATTACGCGGCGTATTATCATTTGGAATGTTGTGTTCAGAGACGGAACTCGGACTTGCAGACAGTGCGGATGGTTTAATGGAATTAGCCGATGATGCGCCTGTTGGTTTAGATGTTCGAGAGTATTTAAGTTTAGATGATCATATTATCGAATTGGACTTAACTCCAAATCGAGCCGATTGTTTGAGTGTTGAAGGTGTTGCGCGAGAAGTTGCAGTGCTTAATCAAATGGACTTTGAACCGCTTTATTTTGAAACGGTTAAACCCACTCATGATGAAACTTTAGCAATTAATCTTAACGCGCCCGAGGGATGTCCACGTTACTTAGGACGATTAATTAAAGGCGTGAATCCCCAAGCAGCAACGCCGTTATGGATGCAAGAGCGTTTGCGTCGTGCAGGATTGCGCAGCTTAAGTGCCTTAGTCGATGTGACTAATTATGTGTTATTAGAATTAGGACAACCTTTACATGCGTTTGATGCCGCAAAATTAACGGGT
>DAOUTG010000029.1 GCA_030626845.1 Methylococcaceae bacterium | reverse complement strand
CAATACGGTGTGGACACGCTAAAGCCCACCGAAAAACGCATACAAGAGTTTAGTAAGTCCGTGACTTCGGTAACGGCTTAAATGTTGACAGTGTGAATAGATTTATATAAATCTTTATAGATTATGTTAAGTTTTTATTAGCGGCGTAAAATAGCTTTAACTATTTTATTAAAGATTTCTTCAACTTAGGTATAATCGTCCTAAATTTTTAAAATTAATACCCTCAAAATTTGGAAAAATTAACTTATGATTATTAACGGTGTCACCATTGATGAAACCTTCGCAGAAGCGTTTCCAATGAAAGCTACGCGGGTTATTATTACCGCACAAACTCCGCAATGGGCATATAACTCAGCACAATCAATGACAGGTTTTGCCACTTCAGTAATAGGCTGTGGCTGTGAAGCTGATATTGAACGCGTGTTAGACCCATCAGAAACCCCTGATGGTCGTCCTGGTGTTTCAGTTATGATTTTTGCAATGGGGGGGAAAAGCCTCATGAAGCAATTAGAAACACGTGCAGGACAAAGCGTCTTAACCTCACCCACCTCTGCGTTATTTTCAGGCATAGAGGGGGGGAAACGCATTCCTTTAGGTAAAAATCTACGCTATTTTGGCGATGGCTTTCAAACCTCTAAATTGATTGATGGAAAACGCTATTGGCGTATTCCTGTCATGGATGGTGAATTTTTAGTCGAAGAAACCACAGGTCAAGTGGAGGCCATTGGAGGGGGTAATTTACTGGTATTAGCAAAATCTGAAGTGGATGCACTTAATGCCTGTGAAAAAGCGGTCGAAGAAATGCGTAAAATTCCTAATGTCATTTTACCCTTTCCAGGCGGCGTAGTGCGATCAGGTTCTAAAGTAGGGTCTAAATATAAAGCCTTAAGTGCGTCCAGTAATGATGCCTACTGTCCTACTTTAAAAGGTATTACCAAAACGGCCTTATCCGCTGAAATTGAATCGGTGATGGAAATTGTGATTGATGGTTTAACCGAAGAAGATATTAAAAAAGCAATGCGGGTGGGGATTGAAACTTTTTGTTCTATAGGGGCTTATAATGGGGTTAAACGAATTAGCGCGGGTAATTATGGCGGTAAACTAGGCCCTTATCACTTTCATTTACAGGAGATTATGGCATGAGTGCATTGACGTTTAAATTAAAAACAAAGCCTAATCAACGGGTTGATATGTCACCTTTAAGTTGTCAATTATTAAAAGATAAAGTTCCCAGCGAAATTGCTGCCATTAAACTTTATAGTGGTAAAGCGCAAATTCGTGTTGATGAATTATTCCAAATTTCAGGGTCTAATACCCAAAATATTATCATTGAAAATAGTTGTGAAAAACTAGATTTTATTGCTAAAGGTTTAAATGACGGACAAATAATTGTTAAAGGGAATGTGGGGGCATATTTAGCTCAAGAAATGAAATCAGGCACAGTAGAAATTAATGGTGATGCAGGCATATTTGCTGCTTGCGAAATGAAACAAGGTTTATTGACGATTAAGGGTAATGTCGGTGATTTTCTAGGAGGTGCATTAATTGGTAATAAACAGGGAATGAAAGGGGGTATTGTTTTAGTTAAAGGCAATGCCGGGGAACGTGTAGGCGATCATATGCGCCGAGGAATGATATTAATAGAAGGTAATGCGGGTGATTATTGTGGCTCTCGAATGACCGCAGGAACAATTGCTGTAATGGGAGAGACAGGAAAATTTTTAGGCTATGCCATGCGAAGAGGGACGTTATTATTATGGAATCAACCTCAATTATTAGCGACCTTTAATGACTGTGGATCGCATACTTTATCTTTTTTACCGCTCCTATTTAATTCATTCAAAAAATTAGATTCTAAATTTTCTGATGCGAATATTGCCTTTAATCGTGTTCAACGTTACGGCGGTGACCTATCAGAAATGGGACGAGGGGAAGTGTTAGTAAAAATATGAGTAACAAACTGAATACCAATTATTTTAATCGTTGTATTACTATCTTAGAACGTGCTTTTAATTTTTTAAATGAATCGTCAAATGACGAGGAACTGTATGACATTTATCGCGCTGCTTGTGTCAAAGAATTTGAAATTATTTTAGAGCAAACGGGTAAATTATTAAAAAAATGTCTCAAACCTTATTTCTCATCGCCCAAATTAGTGGATCGGTTAAATTTTAAAGATATTTTTCGCTATGCTGCTAAACATGACCTAATTAGTTTGGAGGTTGCTGAACGCTGGTTAATTTATCGTGATAATCGTAATGATACCGCGCATGATTACGGTGCAGGATTTGCTGATGATACCTTGGCGTTATTACCGCAGTTTATTATTGATGCTTACCAGATAAATGACGTAATTAATAATCAGCTATGACAAACCCCCTTTATTTACGCGATAAAGATAAACAAAAATTATTGCAATTATTAGAAAATTATTTACCCTCGATTAGTGCTTGGGTTTATGGCTCAAGAATTGTAGGATTAGCACATGATAGCAGTGATTTAGATCTTGTATTAAGGTCAGTAGATTTAACCCCAATCCCAATTAATGAATTAGAGAATTTTTTAGAAGCTATCAACGATTCAACCATTCCTATTTTAATTGAAGCGCGTGATTGGGCAAGATTGCCTAACTCTTTTCATGAAGAAATTTTGAATAATTATGTTGTTTTTAGATAACGCGATAAGATGCGCTAAATTATAGGATCAGCTGAGGCACGAAGCGCATCTTTCGAGTAAAATAACACGAATGATGTGCCTCCTATCGTCGGCACATCCTATGTAGCCCATCTTATCGCGTTGCTTACTCATTATTCAATTTCTTCTATAAAAGTATTTTCTATTGGCGTTTGAATATAGTGCTTTTGATTATCCCAAAAAAAATAATAGCCCTTAGGGTTTGAGGTTACTTTGCCATTTTTAATGATCCAACTTTTACTCGTAGAGCCATTTGCATAGGTTATTTTATAGTTACCATCTAAATATTCAACTGCCTTTCTTGAAAGCTGGTTTTGTTGATCCTCAGTACAAGCGGTTAATAATATAAGAAAGGGCATTAATTTAAAAATATTCATACTTTTACCTTTGAATTTTTATTAATAAAATAGAGAATTAATCGCATGATTTATAATTTTTCTTTAACCCGCTGATAAATTTCATCCGTAGTTACATCAGTTCCTGCTAATAACACTTCTAGTTCAGTCAGCACTTTTTTAGTGAAAATTTCGTCTTTAATATGACTGGTATTAATATAAACATTCAATGCCGCACTTTTTAAACCTGCATAAGCTGTCATCACGGCAACGCCTGCATCACTAATAACTGCTAAACTCCCTTTGTCTGCGGCAACACCACTTAAATTAATCGCATCAACACAAGCACGAACACAGTTTAAAGGTACAAGGGTGGCTTCTTTTAAAACCTGTTGAATTTTCTCACCACGTTTAGTTTGTTCTTCGGTAGTCGTTTTAGGTAAGCGATAGCAATCCATGATTTTATCAAAAACCTCAACATCCGCTGTTATCATTGCGGTTAATTCTTTACGCAAGTTTTCTGATTTTTCCAATAAGGTTTTCATATCGGTTTCAACGTTGGCATAATTGGCTTTACCGATGGTTAAATTACAAACCATACTGGTTAGCGCCGCTGATTGCGCCCCCATCATGGCAGCTACACTCCCCCCGCCAGGGGTTGCCGCTTTACTGGCTAATTCATCTAAAAAAACTTCAATTGATTTATCTTTTATTTCCATAAGTGTTTTAAATTTAACTTTTATTTTTCAAAAAAAAAGACAACCCGAAGGTTGCCTTTTTTAACCTTAATAAGATGAAGCAGTTAGATTAAAGTTTTTCTTTAATTCTAGCAGCACGTCCTGTTAAGTTACGCAAATAATATAATTTTGCACGACGAACCGCACCACGACGCTTGATTGTAATGTCATTGATAATCTGGCTATGTGTTTGAAAAACACGTTCAACCCCTTCCCCATAAGAAATTTTTCTAACGGTAAATGCAGAATTTAAACCCCGATTACGTTTTGCAATGACAATCCCTTCAAAAGACTGTAGTCTTTCACGCTCTCCTTCTTTTACTTTAACCCGAACTACCACGGTATCCCCTGGGTTAAAATTTGGCACATCTTGTTTAAGTTGTGCTGTCTCTAATTCATTAATAATATTACTCATTACCACACCCTATTTAACTTCAAATTTAAATTCTTCTAACAACGCATCCTGCATTGCGGTTAATTTTTTATGTTTCAATAAATCGGCACGTCTACGCCATGTTTGCCCTAAAGCTTGTTTCATACGCCAACGTGCTATTTCTGCGTGATTACCACTTAACAAAACTTCAGGAACAGAACCTACTTGAGCTAATTGTTCAGGACGTGTGTAATGCGGACAATCTAAAATACCTTCGCTATAAGAATCCTGTTTAGCGGAGCTTTCATCCCCTAAAACCCCTGGAATGAGTCGAGTAATGGCATCAACAATAACTAATGCCCCCAATTCGCCTCCACTAATAACATAATCACCCAGTGACCACTCATCATCACAAACAGTCTTAATAAAGCGTTCATCTATGCCTTCATAACGACCCGCAACCAAAATTAATTGCTCAACTTCAGTCGTTGTTGCAGATAATAATGACTGACTAATGGGTTTTCCTTGGGGGGATAGACAAATAACTTTGCAGTTTTTAATTCGGAGGCTATTTTTTGCATCGTTAACCGCATCCGCTAAAGGTGGGTACTTCATGACCATGCCAGGTCCACCCCCATAGGGTCTATCATCAACAGTACGATGTTTATCGTGAGTATAATCTCTTGGATTCCATACTGATAAACCCACTAATTTATTTTCAATGGCCTTACCTGTAACCCCATAGCTTGCAGCCTTAGTTACCATTTCAGGAAATAAGGTGATAACATCAAAGTGCATTTTAAAAATCGCTGTCCCAGTCAACACGCATCAACCCTGTTTTAAGGTCAATGTTTACCACGGTTTCTGGTTGCAAGAAGGGAATTAACCGTTCTTTGTCGCCTTTGACGATAAGGACATCATTTGCCCCTGTTTCTAGTATTGAATCAACAACACCAAACTTTGTACCTTCCACTGTTTCAACATTTAGCCCGATTAAATCATGCCAATAATATTCATCTGTTTTCGTTGCAGGTAACAAAGCTTTGCTTATTTGGATGTCATAACCCACTAAAGCGGCAGCGGTATCTCTATCTGATACGC
This sequence comes from Methylococcaceae bacterium, assembly GCA_030626845.1. Lineage (GTDB taxonomy): Bacteria > Pseudomonadota > Gammaproteobacteria > Methylococcales > Methylomonadaceae > WTBX01. The sequence continues at coordinate 24,186 of DAOUTG010000029.1, read as the reverse complement.
CTTTTAAGCGTGCTGTAATTATTTTTCCCTGGCATTTACCTGTAACCAACTCAACTTCTATCAGTTCGTTATTTTTTTTTAGCAGCCAAGGTGAATAAGTTAAAATATTTTCACGGGGGTCTGTAAAAGAAAAAACTTTTAACGCCCCTTGAAGACCAAAAACACTTGATATTTTACCGATAGTAATAACTTCTGAAGACAAAATTAATTACGCAGCAACAGCAGTAGTTTCTACTTTTTTATGATCTTTAATTAAACGTATAACACGCTCAGAAGGCTGTGCGCCATTTGATTTCCAGTGATCTATACGTGCCATATCTAAACGTAATCTTTCTTCTTGTCCTTTTGCAAAAGGATTAAAAAAACCGAGACGTTCAATATAGCGTCCATCACGACTGTTACGACCATCAGTCACAACAATATGATAAAATGGACGGTTTTTCGCGCCACCGCGAGAAAGACGAATGCGTACCATTGATAAGTTCCTTAAACAATAATCAAAAAATTAATCAGCCTATGTTACGCGATTTTTTAAAGATGTGAAGTATAAATTGAAAAAATTGAAAAATAATTTCTAATAATTAGGTTTTTGATAAAAAATTATTCCAAAATTTGTTTTAAAAAGGGAATGGTTAATTTACGTTGCGCTGATAAAGTTGCTTTATCTAGTTGCTCTAGTAAAATCCACATTGAGGGTAAATCACTCGCATAATGAGTCACTAGAAAATGGCCTACTTTCCTAGAAATGGTAATGCCCATATAATTTGCTTTGTAAATAAGGGCGGTAATCGTCTCACTTTGTTCTAAGGGATTTAATTTTAAAGAAAGTCCTGAATTGAGACTATTTTTCAAATCAGGCAGTTTAACCCCAATCTCTTTTGGATTAATGCGAGCGGTGAGAATTAGACGATTATTATTTTCTGCATCTTGATTTAAAAAATTCAAAAGAGCTTGTTCCCAATCTAAATTTCCGATAATTTCATTAATATTATCAAAGCATACTAATTGCACTTTCTCTAAATTTTCTAGCATGGATAAACTAGGCAGACGTTTTTTTTCAAAAGGATAATAAAAAGGATTCATGCCTTGCTTATGAGCAAACTGACAACAAGCTTGTAATAAATGACTTTTACCTAAAGCTGCCTCGCCATAAAGAAAAATTTGTCTCTCACCCGTTCCCAATATTAATTTCTGTAATTGAGTGACTATTCCTTGATTAGATGCAGTAAAAAAGGTGTTAAAACCTTGATTTGATTGAAATTCAAATGCTAATGGAAATTGGATGCTCATATAATCTAGGGGGTCTTTTTCCTTAAGCGCAGATAAAAACTTGCACCAAAAAAAAGTAATAAACTAAAGATAACTTCAAGTAGTGCTAATAAACGCTGTTCGGTACTCACAAAGCTTTCAACTGAACCGTGAATAAAATAAAGTAAGCTCACATAAGCCGCCCACGCACAACTTTTAGGATTTGCATTTAGCAACCCTTTTAGAGGTAATAATAGGGGGGTTATCATCACTATTAAGACTAAAGAGACCGGAAAATACACCGAGGGGGCTAAAACTGTGTTCCATGCCATGAGTAAAAGAAATAATCCGAAATAACCGACCAAAGCAATGTAGTAAAGATAACGTGGGTTCATTGTATTAATTTAAGGGCAGTATCGGCTAATCTAAACCCCACGACCTTATAAATATTTTTTTCAAGCGGGTCATCACAACTATAATAAAGCACTAATATTTTTATCATTCTTATTACTCTAAGATAGCTAAAACAGCTTCTGGCGGTCTGCCAATAGCCGCTTTTCCATGCGCTAATACAATCGGACGTTCAATTAATTTAGGGTGTTTTACCATGCTATTGATTAAGCTTTCACGTGATAGAGCCTCATCATCTAAAGCGAGTTCTTTATAAATTGCTTCTTTTTTTCGCATTAATTCACGAGGCTCTATGGCTAATTTTTGCAAAATATCATTAAGCTGTTGTGCTGATAATGGATTTTTTAAATAGTCAACAATCGTAGGTTCTATGCCGTTGTCTTTAAGTAATTGTAAGCTTTGCCTAGATTTACTACAACGTGGGTTATGAATGAGGGTAATCGGCATGGTTTGCATTTTTAGATAACATAAAAACCGTTATAATAGCATTTTGTGTTACTAACGGCTCGTAAAGCTATGAAATTACCTGATTATTCTTCTGCACGTGTTCTCGTTGTCGGCGATTTAATGTTAGATCGCTATTGGCATGGGGCAACCTCCCGCATTTCATCTGAAGCCCCTGTTCCCGTTGTTCATATTAATGATGATGAAGAGCGTGCGGGAGGCGCAGGTAATGTTGCCTTGAATATTACAAGCTTGGGGGCAAAAGTTTCATTAATGGGCTTTGTGGGTAAGGATGACACGGCGACTGCATTAACAACTTTGCTAGAAGATGCCGGGGTTTTGTGTATTTTTGAAACCTTAAATGATTTTTCTACCATCATTAAGTTACGGGTAATGAGTCGTCATCAACAGTTAATTCGGATGGATTTTGAGGCGGGTTTTCATGAGGTTGATGATGGTTTTTTATTACATCGTTATCATGCAGAATTGGAACAAGCGCAGGTGGTGGTTTTATCAGATTATGGTAAGGGAACATTGAGTCATATTGAGCGTTTTATTACCTTAGCGCGAAAAATGAACAAACCTGTATTAATTGACCCAAAAGGCTCTGATTTTAGCCGTTATCAAGGGGCATCGTTAATAACCCCTAATTTAAGCGAGTTTGAAGCTGTTGTTGGTCTTTGTGCTGACGAATCACAAATTGTAAGTAAAGGGATGCAATTACTCGAAGAGTTAAACTTAGGCTCTTTACTAATTACTCGTGGAGAACAAGGAATGACCTTATTGGTGAATGGAGAGCCACCGCTGCATTTACCGACCCATGCCCGCGAGGTTTTTGATGTCACAGGCGCAGGTGATACGGTTATTTCAACTTTAGCAAGTAGTCTGGCAGCAAATACCACTTTAATTAAAGCGACCACTTTAGCTAATATTGCCGCAGGTATTGTCGTCAGGAAAATAGGAACAGCAACGGTGACTATTGACGAGTTTAATTACGCCCTAAGTGGTGAACGCGCTCATCATCAAGGCGTAGGTACATTACCCGAAGTTTTAGATTCAATGACCCATGCAAAAACGCAAGGTGAAAAAATTGTTTTAACTAATGGTTGTTTCGACATTTTACATTTAGGGCATATTACTTATTTAAAACAAGCAAAAGCCTTAGGACATCGCTTAGTGGTATTGGTGAATAGTGATGAATCGGTAACACGTTTAAAAGGTGAAAGTCGCCCCATTAATAACTTAAAACAACGCATGGAAATGTTAGCCGCCTTAGAGTGTGTTGATTGGGTGATGCCTTTTACAGAGGATACCCCGCAACAAGTCATCGCTCAATTATTACCTGATATTTTGGTTAAAGGGGGTGATTATGCCGATATTACAACTATTGCAGGGCATAAAGAAGTGCTGAAAAACGGGGGTAAAGTCAAAGTTTTAAGTTTTGTTGAAGGACATTCGACCAGTAATATCATTGAAACGATAAAGGCGAATATTAATGAATAAAGATAAGCTTTTAGATCGCGCCCAACAATATTGGCTACTCGCTCGTTTTGATAAACCGATTGGTATTTTAATTTTATTATGGCCTGCTTTGTGGGCATTATGGGTAGCCAGTGATGGAGTACCTGACCTCTTAGTTTTAACGGTTATTTGTTCAGGCGTTATTTTAACCCGTGCCGCAGGCTGTGTGATTAATGATTATGCCGACCGTGATTTTGATCCACATGTTGAACGAACCCAACAACGCCCGATTGCCTCAGGAAAAGTCACGCCTTCAGAGGCTTTAAAATTATTTACGGTATTGATTGGGATAGCCTTTAGTTCGGTATTATTGTTAAATTTAATGACGATTTTTTTATCATTAATTGGCGCGTTTCTAATTGCCAGTTATCCGTTTATGAAACGCTATACGCATTTACCGCAAGCGTATTTAGGGATAGCCTTTGGTTGGGCGATTCCGATGTCATTTGCAGCACAAATTAATACGATTCCAAATGTTGCTTGGGTTATGTATTTAGCGGTTGCCTTATGGGCGATTGTTTATGACACGATGTATGCAATAGTTGATAAAGAGGATGATTTAAAAATTGGGGTTAAATCATCCGCTATTTTATTTGGGAATAAAGAGCGTGAAATTATTGGAATATTGCAACTCATTATTTTAGCTTTACTCCTAATTATAGGATTGATGCAAGATTTGGGTTTGTTCTATTATTTAGGTTTATTGATGGCAGCGGGTTTATCGGTTTATCAGCAAAAATTAATTTTTCATCGTGAAAAAGGCTTGTGTTTTAAAGCTTTTTTAAATAATAATTATTTTGGGTTAGCGGTGTTTATTGGACTCATGGTTGATTATGGGTGATATTTTTATCATATTTATAAACTCCACTAATAACGATTACACCGAAAGATTGAATCTGGTTCATTAATCCATTATGGGGAATCGTCAGTTAAAAAAAATGCCATACTGCGAAAACACAGTATGGCATTTTGGAATCTAAAACCTAATAACGATTAATCAGGCTGTACATCTTCAGCTTGTAAGCCTTTTTGACCTTGCGTTACTTCCATTGTTACCGTTTGACCTTCAACTAAAGTCTTACGACCTTTTGAACTGTTAATTGCACTATAATGTACGAAAACATCTTTATTGTCTTCTTGAGCAATGAAACCAAAACCTTTTTCATCATTAAACCATTTTACCGTGCCGTTTACTCGATCTGCCATCTTTGTTCTCTTATTTGTTGTTAGTTGTTAGTATGCTACTAACGTTATAAATATATTTGTCTTAATAAAGCAGGTGCTGCTGGATAATGAATTAACTCTTTTGTTTCCTGTACCATTTAAAATTTCTAAACGGATATAACATCTTACCATGCTGTATTGTGATCCATTTTACACTTTAAAGTTGACAGAATAAATAAAGAGAGGGTTTTAGCTGTTAATTAGATTTTGATTTTCATCACCACTTAAGTGTTTATCACATAAAATCTATTATTATTCAATAGGTTAATACTTATTAGTTTATAAAATAAAATAATATTTTTTTAGGACTTCAATTTACTTAAGCGGTGATTTCTGCATATAAAGCTTTAAATTCTTCCGCAAGTTTATGATTTGGCGCGTAATGTATTAAAGGTTGGGCATAGGTATGTGACTCTCTGACCTTTATCGAAGGTGATATTTTACTTTCCAATACAGGATGCCCTTCCTTAATTAGTTCATCTACTAATTGCTGGGGTAAATTGGCCTGTTTTTGAAATTGATTAACCACAATGCCTTCTATTTCTAATTTTTCATTATGATCGGCTTTAACTTCTGATAATGATTGCATTAATGAATAGAGTGCGTCTTTAGCAAACGCATCACAATCAAAAGGAATTAAACATTTATCCGCTGCAATTAAAGCCGATTGACTGTAAAAATTTAATACGGGTGGAGTGTCGATATAGATGTCATCAAAGTTTTCTAGATGATCTAAGGCTTCTTTGAGTTTGAAAATTTTATAGCGTGATTCTAAACGTCCTTGTAAGGGTTCTAAATCGGGATGTGCAGGAATAATATATAAATTAGGAAAAGGGGTTTCTTGAACTAAACTTTCAAGCCCTGTGCCTTGTCCACCACCAAAAAGACCTAAACTTAAAGTGTTTTTAAAAAAGTGAACAATTGATTTATTAGCATCAGTTTCTTTATTACCTAACAAATACTGAGTGGCATTACTTTGTATGTCAAGATCAATAACCAAGGTACGCCGACCTTCGGCTGCACTAATCGCTGCTAAATTACAAGTAATGGTTGATTTCCCCACGCCCCCTTTTTGATTAAAAATAACCCTACGCATGTGATTCCTCGTTAAATCAATTAGATAGTCTTAGCATTATAAGCTCTCACAAAGCAATATCAACTACGAACAAAAACTTTTGTTTTACAATTTGGACAGACAGGAATTTCACTGGTTGATTTAAAGGCAATTTCTTTACCACATTCTTTACAACTGAAAGTACCCGGCCCTGTTATTTCACCGCTATGATAAGGATGATATTTTGCTGCTTGTTGACGTAATTTTGCAATTTCTATGCGGGTTTTATCGGCGATTCCCATAAAAGTATCTAGCGCAAAATTTTCAATTAAATTAATATCAAATTTTAACCATGCCGATAAATCTTCTTCTTTTTCCTCAGCATGAACCGCTGCATGATCTATATCACGGCTTAAGTAATCACCAATATGACTTATTTCTTCTTGAGTTAAGCTCCCTAATTCGCTCACTTTTTCTTTAGCAATATCTAAGGCATCTGCCGTAGAATGCAAAGTATCATCCATTGCTTCATATAAATGTTCAATTAATGCGTCATAAGCTTGGATTAAATCGGTATTTCTACTCATTTTTTATTCTCCTTGAAAAAACACGCTTTAGATTTGAGCGTCTGTGCATTATTCTAACGCTTTTAACCGATAAAAAACGAGACAGGGAAGAAAATTATCAATTCTCCATTATACTTTTTGAAAGTAAAATGCTTTACTCCAGACTATCAAGTTCTACCTTGAAATTTAAAGTAGATACTCATTATATTTACATAAAAATTAAAATTTGCTAACTATTTTTTAAATTTTATGTCAGGATAAGCTATCTATTTTCTCGATTAAAAATAACTTTTTATAGAAATTATGCCATCATCTAAAAATATCCCTCCCCTCTTTAGCTTTGAATTTTTCCCCCCTAAAAGTGACGAAGGGGCAAGGCGTTTGAAAACTGTTCGACAACAATTAAGTCTGCTTAACCCCGATTTTTTTTCAGTGACCTTTGGTGCAGGTGGTTCAACCCGTGATAAAACTTATGAAACCGTTATTAATATTCAACAAACAGGTATTTCAGCTGCACCGCATTTATCTTGTGTTGCTTCTACAAAAGAAAATATTGCTGAAATATTAACAGCTTATAAAGATAATGGGGTTTCAAAAATTGTCGCTTTACGGGGTGATTTACCTTCTGGAACGCTATCAGCAGGTGAGTTTCGCTATGCTAATGAATTAGTTGAATTTATCCGTGCTGAAACAGGCGATTTTTTCCAAATTCATGTAGCAGCATACCCAGAAATTCATCCTCAAGCTAAAAGCTCAGGGGATGATTTTGAAAATTTTAAACGTAAAGTAAATGCGGGGGCAGATGCTGCCATTACCCAATACTTTTACAATGCCGATAGTTATTTTTATTTTCTGGATGAATGTGAAAAGAGTGGAATTGATATTCCTATTGTTCCAGGTATTATGCCGATTACTAATTATTCACAATTATTTCGTTTCTCGGATATGTGTGGCGCGGATATTCCCCGCTGGATGCGGAAACGTTTAGAACAATTTGGTGATGATAGCGATTCTATCTGTGCCTTTGGAGAAGAGGTTGTTACTAACTTGTGTCAGCGTTTACTTGAAAATGGTGCGCCTGGGTTACATTTTTATACGATGAACAAATCTGCACCGATTAAGGCTATTTGGAATAATTTACAACTTGACACCTTAAGCTGAAACGTAATATATTCTTGAAAATTTCAAAAATGTAAATTGAAGTCCAAAACATGTTTTGGACTCGTGTACACCATTATTTTATAATTCCTTGTTTTTTATCTACTATTTAGAATAAACACCTAGTATAATGAATGGTTTTGTTTGTTATATAGGATCTCAACGCATTTATGTTTGACCTTTCTGCTCATCATTCTAATTATAAGGATGATATTTTATCGGGCTTAACAGTCGCCTTAGCTCTTGTACCAGAAGCTATTGCTTTTGCCTTTGTTGCGGGGGTTAATCCGCTTGTCGGTCTCTATGCTGCTTTTATGGTTGGATTAGTTACAGCAACTTTTGGGGGTCGGCCTGGTATGATTTCTGGCGCAACAGGCGCATTAGCCGTTGTTATGGTTGAGTTAGTCGCTCATCATGGGGTGGAATACTTATTTGTCGCTGTGGTTTTAATGGGAATTATTCAGGTGACTGCTGGTATATTTCGTTTAGGTAAATTTATCCGCATGGTTCCTCATCCTGTCATGCTGGGTTTTGTTAATGGCCTCGCGATTGTCATTTTCTTAGCGCAATTACAAAGTTTCCAAACCAAAGATGCTAATGGGGTTCTTACTTGGATAACGGGTGAGCCTCTATATCTATTGTTAGGCTTAGTCGTTTTGACAATGACGATTATCCATTTTTTACCTAAATTGACTCGAATTATTCCCTCTTCATTAGCCGCTATCTTAGTAGTCACAGGCTTAGTGATGGCTTTGAAGTTAGATGTTAATACGGTGGGAGATTTGGCTTCTATTGCAGGGGGTTTTCCAACCTTTCATTTGCCAATGGTACCTATTAGTTTAGAAACCTTGTTGATCGTATTGCCTTATTCTTTTATTTTTGCAGCGATTGGTTTAATTGAATCATTATTGACCTTACAACTTGTGGATGAAATGACTGAAACACGAGGTAAGGGAAATAAAGAATGTATTGCTCAAGGGGCAGCTAATATTGTGACAGGTTTTTTTGGCGGTATGGGCGGTTGTGCGATGATTGGTCAAAGTATGATTAATATTAACTCAGGGGGATTAGGGCGTTTATCAGGAATTTCTGCAGCATTATTTTTACTGAGCTTTATTTTATTTGGTTCAGAACTAATAGAAGTTATTCCTGTTGCCGCCTTAATTGGGGTGATGTTTATTGTTGTTATTGGAACATTTGAATGGTCCAGCTTTAGAATCTTAAAAAAAATCCCTCGTACGGATGCGTTTGTTATTATTTTAGTTTCAGGAATTACTGTTGCCTCTGATTTAGCAGTAGCTGTCATTATCGGAGTGATTGTTTCTGCTTTAGTTTTTGCATGGGAGGCGGCACAACGGATGGATGCAAAAACTTATACTAGCGATGAAGGATTTTTGGTCTATGAATTACATGGTCCTTTATTTTTTGGCTCTATTCATAGTTTTAATAACTTATTTAACCCACAAGATGATCCTAATGATGTGGTGATTGATTTTCGTTATACCCATGTTCATGACCATTCAGGCTTAGAAGCGGTTGATGCACTTGCGATGCGTTATCATAAGCAATCGAAAAAATTACATTTAGTCCATTTAAGCCCTGAATGTAAACAGTTGTTAGATCAGGCGGGTAATATGGTTGAAATTAATGTGAGTGAAGACCCACATTATCATGTAGCAACAGATAGGTTAGCTTAAGGCTTTTAAAAGAGCCGACAGAATGTCGGCTCTTAAAGAGATTAACTTTCTTGATTTTTCGTTGCAGTGGCTTCTATCACTTGTTTTTCAATAGCTTTATCTTTTTTAACCTCAGGTGCTAGTTTATCAACCTGATTGGGTTCTGTTTTTTGATCAACTTTTTCTTGAGCCTTTTTAGGTTTAGCTACGGCAGATGAATCATTGGTTTCATTATCAATACTAAAGTCAATTTCTGGCTTTTTATAATTTGGGTTTCGTGGTTTTCTACGATTAGGTCCACGGCGACGGTTTTGTCCAGAGGGGCGTTTTTTATTTTCAGTAACGTCCTCAGTTCCAATATCTGAATTATTTTTTACTTCTTTATTTTCTTCCACTTTATCTTTTGTTGGCTGATTATTGTTTTTATTGACATTATCAGCTTTTATTTCTTTTTCTATTTCAGTATTTTCTTTTGTCGTTTCTGGCTTATTTCTATTATTACGTTGATTTCTATTGTTATTGCGTTTACGAGGGGGGCGATTTTTACGTTGAGTATTCGTCTCAGTTTCTGTAGGCTCTTGCGGTTTTTTATCCTCAGCTACCTTAGTGTCTGCTTTAGTCTCTGTAATTTCCACATCACCGAGTAGTTTTTGCCAAAAACGGCGAATTAAACTGGCAGAAGTCTTTTTATTTTGTACCGGGGCTGGCATATTAGGTAAAAATTCTTTAATTGCCGCGGGTGCTGTTTTTTGACTCGTTTGTTTAGCAAATTCAGGAACGGCAATTTCTTCTGTTTGAACCTGTACATAACTGAGTTTTTCATCACCCGCATCTTTACTTTTAATGCGTTCTATATCGTAAGCGGGGGTTTCTAAATGTTTACTCGGTAAAATAACCACCCCAACTTTTAAGCGTTTTTCTAACTCTTCTATCGCACTACGTTTTTCATTTAATAAAAAGGTGGCCGATTCGATGGGTAAATGCGCAATGATTTTTCCACTGCCTTTTTTCATCGCTTCTTCCTCAATTATTCTAAGGACAGATAAAGCGACAGATTCTACATTACGAATAGAACCCTGCCCTTTACAGCGTGGGCATGATAGTTGTGTTGAATCACCTAAAGAAGGACGTATGCGCTGGCGAGACATTTCAAGCAAACCAAAACGGGAAATACGGCTAGTTTGAATCCTAGCACGATCAATTTTTAAAGCATCTTTCAAACGAATTTCAACCGCACGTTGGTTTCTATTTGCCAGCATGTCGATAAAATCAATCACAAATAAACCGCCTAAATCACGCAATCGAAGTTGGCGAGCAATTTCATCTGCGGCTTCTAAATTAGTATTCAGTGCTGTTTCTTCAATATCATTGCCTTTAGTCGCCCGTGCCGAATTAATATCAACCGAGGTTAAAGCTTCTGTATAGTCGATAACAATAGCGCCACCAGAGGGAAGTGAAACTTCACGTTTATAGGCCGTTTCAATTTGTGACTCAATTTGATAACGACTAAAAAGAGGGACATCATCCTGATAATGTTTCGCTCTGGATAAAAAATGCGGCATCACTTGCTTTAAAAAGGTTTGTACCAATTTAAAAGCACTTTCTTTATCAATTAAGATTTCTTCAATTTCACTGCGTAAGTGATCTCGTAAAGCACGAATAATGACATTGCTTTCTTGAAAAATTAAGAAAGGGGCTTTTTGTTCCCCGCCTGAACGTTCAATCGCTTGCCATAATTGTAATAAATAATCTAAATCCCATTGTAATTCTTCGGCACTTTTACCACACCCTGCCGTTCGAATAATCATTCCCATTTCATCGGGAATTTCCAGTACATTCATAATTTCGCGTAATTCATTACGCGTATCACCTTCAATACGGCGTGAAATCCCCCCTGCCTTGGGATTATTAGGCATTAGGACTAAATAAGTACCTGCAAGACTAATATAAGTTGTCAGAGCCGCGCCTTTATTGCCCCGCTCTTCTTTCTCAATTTGAACGACAACTTCTTGTCCTTCTTTGATATTGTCTTTTGTCGTTGCTCGACTACTTTTACCTGTTTTAGGGTCAGACCGATAGAGTGGAGAAATTTCTTTGAAAGGTAAAAAGCCATGCTTTTCAGCACCGTAATTAATAAATGCAGCTTCTAAACTTGGCTCAACACGGGTAATAATCCCTTTATAAACATTTGATTTTTTTTGTTCTTTTGAGGGGATTTCAATGTCAAAATCGTAAAGTTTTTGACCATCTACCAAAGCAACACGCAGTTCTTCTGGCTGAGTGGCATTGATAAGCATTCTTTTCATTATGTATCCTTGGTAACTTCTGCTTTGTTTTCAGGTTTATTGATTGGTTTTAACATCTAAATATTTGAATATAAAAAGGGGTGAATAGTATGACGATTGCCTTTTTTAAGTGGTTATTTAAAAGGTCTTAAGTTGCCGTAAAAAACGGGTTTTTTCTTAAGTAGGAAAGTCCTTAACCTAAAATATAACTGACAGGTCTTGTTTATTTCATTGCGCTAAAATTTGTATAAAAAACAAAGGCGGCAATGTTTGCCTGGGTAAAAAAATCCAATAACTGATGTTAGTCAATAAACGCTATCCTAAACGAAACATTCTCACTCATCATGGGTTGAGTGATAAAACCCGACTAATTCTTATAACCCCATTGATAACATAGCTTTATTTTCTAAGGGATATTATTTGGTTTATTTTTACAGATAAACCTATCTAATATAACAATCTTAACCGCTTGCATCAATTTAAAGCCGCAAATTATGAAAATTACGGTATCATTTATCAAATGAATATTGATAAAAATGAAACTAAACCCCAAGTTAAGTGGGTTGATATTGATGAAGAACACGCGGGACAAAGATTGGATAATTTTTTAATTACCCGCTTGAAAGGCGTACCTAAAAGTCGGATCTACCGCATTATTCGTAAAGGCGAGGTTCGAGTTAATAAAGGGCGAATTGATGTAAAGTACCGTCTTGTTTGTGGTGATAAGGTGAGAATCCCCCCTGTCAGAATGGCTGAGAAAAATGATACCGTGTTTGTTAAAACGGCGTTAAGGGCGAGTTTAGAAAATGATATTCTTTTTGAAGATGATTTTTTAATTGCTTTAAATAAACCCTCAGGTTTTGCCGTTCATGGCGGGACAGGTGTTGATTCTGGCGTTATTGAAGCTTTAAGGGTGCTTAGACCTGATGCACGTTTTCTTGAATTGGTTCATCGACTAGATAAAGAAACTTCAGGTTGTTTATTAATTGCAAAAAAACGCAGCACCTTACGTGCTTTACATGAATTATTCCGAGGTGATGGGATAGATAAAACTTATTTAGCATTACTTACAGGTTGCTGGCAACGCAAAAAACAATGGGTCGATGCGCCATTGTTAAAAAATGTCGCCAAAAGTGGTGAACGCATGGTGATGGTGAGTAAAACAGGTAAACAGGCGCAAACTTTTTTTAGACGCATTCAGCGGTTTCAAAATGTAACCTTAGTTGAAGCCAGTCCAAAAACAGGACGTACACATCAAATTAGAGTTCATGCGGCTTATTTAGGGCATTGTATTGTCGCTGATACGCGTTATGGTGATGATAAAATTAATCAAAAATTCAAACAAAAAGGTTATAAACGCTTGTTTCTTCATGCTAAAAAATTAAACTTTCTCCACCCTAATACAGGTGAAATAATGACCATTGAATCCCCTTTACCTCTTGCTTTAAGTACGTTATTAGACCATGAACAAACGCTTTGATTTAATTATTTTTGAGGCGCATTCAAAAGAATTATTACAGCAATATCAACCATTACACTGCTTAAATTAAACAGCAGAATCACTTGAACTTATAAAAAATTAATTCAATGGAAAATCAAAATAATCAGTCTCATGCTCGCAAAACACCGACATGGGAACGGGAAATACTTGAAAAAGTTGCTTTAGCTGCTGTTGTCGAACAACGTCGTAGTCGCCGCTGGAATAATTTTTTTAAATCGCTTATGTTCATTTATTTGCTAGGCATCATTGGTATGGCACTTTATCCTAAATTTGAACAAGGATTTTCGGGGAGTAATGAATCCCATGTGGCTATCATTGATATTTTAGGGGTCATTGCTGATAATGAAGAAGCTAATGCAGAAGATATTATTAGAGGCTTAAGAAATGCGGTAAAAGATACGCATACCCAAGGTATTATTTTAAACATTAATTCGCCTGGTGGGAGTCCTGTGCAATCTGCTTATATTTATGATGAAATTAGGCGTATTAAGGAAGAAAACCCTGATTTACCTATTCATTCAGTGGTGGGTGATATTTGTGCATCGGGGGGTTATTATATTGCAGCGGCTACCGATAAAATTTTTGTAAGCCAAGCCAGTCTTATTGGTTCTATTGGGGTTATTATGAATGGATTTGGATTTGTGGATGTTTTAGAAAAATTAGGCGTAGAACGCCGCTTATTAACCGCAGGTTCTCATAAAGCGATGTTAGACCCCTTTTCACCTAATAATGCCGTTGAGACCCAACATATGCAGCAATTATTAGATGAAGTCCATCAGCAATTTATTGATGCCGTTCGTGTCGGACGAGGAAAACGATTAATTGAATCTGATGATACTTTTTCAGGTTTAGTTTGGACGGGGGCAAGCGGAGTTAAACTTGGGCTTGCTGATGGATTTGGAAATATTGACAGTGTTGCCAAGGATGAAATTGGAACAAAGAGAAAAGTTAATTTTACCCCACAGAAAAAATTATTAGATGAATTAATAGGAGAGCTAGGTGTATCATTTGCGCATACATTTAACAGTGCTTTTCATTCGATCACTTTACGATAGTTATTCATTTAAGGCGTGATCTTTGAAACTTATTTGCGGAGAGTGAGCTATGCCCACTCTCCGCAAGAAACAAGGTGAATGTTATAAAATAAAAGTTTGGAATATTATTGATACTCTATTCCTAAGTGATATTCAAATAGTTCAGATGTGTGCTAAAACAATAAAGAATTAAAGGGATTGGCATTAATGAACTAATATTTATAGATAATCTTTAATTATTCAGTACGGATTCAGTCATTTTATGTGATATTTTTATCACTAAATTACAACGCCATGGATGGTTTTTCCTTTTTTTAAATATTGGAACAGTCATGAAGCATATTCTCCAAATTATTATTTTATCCACGGTATTTTTACAAATTTCCTTTGCTAAGACAGAAGTAAAGATAGCCTCTATTACGCTCGATCAAGCCACTAAAAAAGTAACAGAAGAGACTGAAAGTAAAGTTTTAAGTGCTGAAACTAAAACAATCAAAGATAAAGAAACTCATGTTATTAAAATTTTAACTGAAAAAGGACGTATTCAGCATATTAAAATTGATGCTGAAACAGGGGAAAAAATTGAGCTATCAAAAGAAAATACAAGCAAAGATAAATAAAAATGCGTATTTTAATTGTTGAAGATGAAAAAATACTTTGTCAGCAAATACAACAATTTTTTATAAAGAAACGCTTTGTTGTTGATAAAGCTTATAATGGTAAAGAAGGCTATTATCTAGCAAAAGAATATCCCATTGATGTTGCTATTATTGATATAGGGTTACCAGATTTTTCAGGAATGGTGTTAATTAAACGCTTACGAAAAAATGGTATTCATATTCCTATCTTATTGTTAACAGCTCGGAATCGTTGGCAAGATAAAGTTGAAGGGCTTGAAGCGGGTGCTGATGATTATTTATCTAAACCTTTTCATTATGAAGAACTTGAAGCTCGAATTAATGCCTTAATTCGTCGTTCAACAGGTAATTCCCAACCTACTTTAAGCTATAAAAATATTGAATTAAATACTTTAGCACAAACTGTTTTAGTGGATAATGAATTTGTAGCATTAACGGCTTTTGAATATAAAGTATTAGAATATCTAATGTTTCGTCAGGGAGAGGTTATTTCTAAAACGATATTAACCGATCATATTTATGATGAAGATTTTGATCGTGATAGTAATGTTATTGAAGTTTTTATTGGTCGATTGAGGAAGAAAATAGATCCCAATGGAATCAGTAAACCGATAGAAACTTTACGAGGACGAGGCTATAGAATCTCTAAGGAATAGGAGACGTTGTTGATTTCTATCACTTATAGTGTAAAACTTATTTTGAATATTCATTATGCTCAATAACAAAAACATGGGAATGTAGATTAGAAATCCATTGCTTTCCTTCTTGGGTAATTTTTAAATAATTAATGCCATCCTTGATATAAGGGCTTACGGTATTCCAAAAGAATTTAGCATAACCATAACGCATATCACCCGGTGCATGATAACCTATTTCTTTATTGAGATTATTTTCTTCAAATTCATAAAATAGATTAGGGATTTTGTGTAGATATTCTGGGTCGCCTAATTGTCCAATCAAATCTGCCGCTCTAATTAAGCCGCGATAACCTAGGGTATCTTCATATTCCTCACCTTTAGGAATAGGAAATCGAGTCATTTCAATATAAGTGATAACTAAACGGGCATCTATCCACTTAAACGAGCCACGACCAAAGCGCTCTTTAACAAAAAGTTTTCCTCTATCAACATGATAAGGCATTAAGCCTGCATCCGTTCCCCCCGAAGGCAGCGTAACAGTGGCATCATTCACCCCTGTTGCAAAGACATTGTTTTCAAGATCATCTTGATTACAGATACCTCTAACATAACCTATATCATGGCATAATAAAGCGGTCATAAAATTTACCCAGTCTTTAGGGGTCACTTGGCCTTCGCTGATATGTTTGCCTTTTAATATTTCTTGCCCTACTAAAGAGACCATAATGGTATGATCTGTATTATGATAAAGTGCATCGCAATTGGCGATATTTTCCAGGGTAAGCCGACTTATCCATTCAAGAACATTCAAATGCTCAGAACCTAATTCGCCATAAATATCACGATAGTTTATTTTTACTTCTTTGATAAATGACTCTATGATGATTTTTTTTATATTTAGCATTTAAAAGTAACTCCTTTTAGAGTTTGTTCCTTTTGTAAAACAAATAATCGCTTTGCAATTATATTTTCTCTAAAGATTAGCATAATATTTAATAACGTTATAAAAATCCGTTACAATTCTACTCCTGTCACCCCTATTCTGTCCCTTAAAAAACTATGTATATAAAAGCTACAACCTCACTGATTATTTTTTTCTTTTTAACCGCCTGTGGTTATCAACTACGGGGTGCTGTGGAACTCCCCGAAGGGATGGAGAATTTATATTTGGAAAACGCCTCAGGACAATTACGGGATGAAATTAGCAAAGCTTTAAAATTTTCTAAAGGTAAATTAGTTTCAAGTCCTAAAGAAGCAGGTATTGTCATTAAAATACTTAAAGAAGAAATGAGAACTCGCGTATTATCATTAAGCGCTACAGGCAAAGCAAATCAATTTGAGTTACTTTATAACTTAATTTTCTCAATTTATGATCCATCAGGAAAATTATTATTAGCAAATCAACGGGTTCAAAGTCAGCGAAGCTATTTTAATGACCAAGAGGAAGTGCTAGCACAAACTAATGAAGAACAGCTTATTCGTAATGAAATGTATAGTCAAGCAGTACGCTCTATTGTTATTCGCGCCAGAATAGCAATGGAAAATAATCACGAAAATTCTACGAAAAAACCTAAAGAAATTCCTCTTAAGAAAAATTTGACTAAATAAAATGCGTTTAAATTTAGCACAATTAAAGGGGCATTTAAATCAAGGTTTAAAACCTATTTATTTAATCACAGGGGATGAGGCACTACAAACAGGTGAAGCAGGCGACAATATTCGTCTTAGTGCCAAGAATGCAGGTTATTTGAATCGTGAAATTTTTTCAGTTGAAGGAAATTTTAATTGGAATCAAGTAAGTTTTGCCGCAGATAATCTGTCTATTTTTGCAGATAAGAAAATTATTGACATAAGAATCCCCTCAGCAAAACTTGGAATCGAAGGTACGAAAATGATAACGGCGTATTGTCAACAGCCTGCTGATGATACATTATTACTGATTAGTATTGCTAAATTAACCAGTGCTTCACTAAAAAGTCGTTGGGTTAAGGCGATTGAAAAGATAGGTGTGGTTGTTCAAGTTTGGCCATTAACAGGACAAGACTTAATTTCTTGGCTACAACAACGTTTATTACAACGCGGATTACAGTTGGATAAAACAGGGATTAGAATACTGGCATCACGAATAGAAGGTAATTTACTAGCTGCTTCCCAAGAAATAGAAAAACTTTATATTCTTTATGGCAAAGGTTCGCTAACAACGGTACAAGTACAAGCGGTTGTTGCCGATAGTTCACGTTTTGATGTTTTCAATTTAACCGATGCGCTACTTTCTGGACGTGTTAATCGAGCCATAAAAATACTTCATGGACTGCGAGCAGAAGGTATTGTTGCCCCTGTGGTTTTATGGGCATTAACGCGTGAATTACGCTGTCTTTTAGAGCTTAAAATGTCAACGAATAAGGAGCAAGTCTTTAGAAAACACCATATTTGGGATAAACGTAAGCCATTAATTAATAAAGCGTTAATGCGACTTAATTTAGTAGATTTACAACAAGCATTGATTTTAAGTGCCAAAGCTGACCGTCAAACTAAAGGACAGCAAGCAGGTGATCATTGGGAAACATTATTAGCAATTTGTTTACAACTTTTGTCTGTAAAAATAATACACCCCTCATTAATGGGATGACTTTCAAGAATTTATAAGATTTTTTAATAATGATAACAACTGCTTTACCGATTCAAAACTACGCTTTATTAACCGATGAGGAATGCGATGAGCATGAAATGATGGGTTTCGTTCCATTTCGCTATCGCTCATTACACTCTACCCATCCTACGAGCTGTTGTTTAGGTGTTATCTTTGTACATGACAAAAATAGCTTGTAAGATGGGTAGCTTGTAGGATGGGTAGAGCGATAGCGAAACCCATCAAAGCGATGGCATGAAATGATGGGTTTCGTTACATTTCGCTATCGCTCATTACACTCTACCCATCTTACGAGTTCCGAAAATCTCAGAAACAGCGTTGCCTATCACGGACTATCGGCCTTCACTTCCGTTCTCCATGGCCGACAGCGGCAGCTAGGGTAGTTTGATAGGGGTAGTAAAAACCCAATCTCTTCCTTTTACAGGGGTATGACAGGCAATGCAAGATTGATTTAAGTCTTTATCATCGCCATAGGGTTTTTGTTCTTGTCCTAGCCAGCGCGCCCAACCCCAGTTTGTGCCATTGTTTTTAAACTTTTTTGTGTCTTTATACATAAATTCGACATGAATAAATTCATCAGCATTTGGAGCTATGGCAGTAGGCCAGTTTTCTTCAGCTTTTTCTTTCCAAACCAGTTTCCCTAATATTGTTCCCTCTGGCCAAGGATTGGTTTTATTAGATCTAGCTGCTTTTATTGCAATATCATTACCAATTATGATTCTCATACTTTGATTATCAATTCTATGAGAAGCGGATAGCACCTTCCAATCTTTATATTTGTCGGGTAGTTTTATTCCATCTAAGTTTGACATTACACCCTTATCACTATTGTCGTTAGCAAATGATAACGTAGCAATGGATAATCCTGTAATTAAAATCACTGTTAAAAAATAATTAAGTTTCATATTTTAATGGGGTCAAGTTTGATTGATAAAATAGGGTTATAGGGTAAAGGTCATAAATATGAATTGGCATGATAACAATAGCATCAATATAAAAGGGGGGGGGATGTGCCATTACTTCATGAAATACCCTTCTTAAATTAGTCACCTTTTCAGGTTAATCAAATAATAAGTGTCGATAGTACACTATATAAACTATAGACTATGATTTTTTGTACATTGAAACTCTAACCCAGAAAAGCCCTTATTTGTTCGTGGGTTAATTCCTTTTTCCATTACAATTTTAGCTGAAGATTCTTTTCTAAAATCAACTTTTAAAATATAAGATTTTTCTTTATCGGTTGAATAAATTTCTAAAAAATTATTAGTATTACGATTTGTTTTAAAATAATAATGAGATTCTTCACTTTTATTGAAAATATTCATAACCCCCATAGTTGAAATTACAATCAATTGAGGATATAAAGCCTCATCTATAAAATCATAATCATTTAATTGTACATATAGATGCGTTCGTAAAGATTCTGATACACAAGAGAGTTGAAATATACCATGTGATCCTGCAATAGATAAACTAGAAAAACTTAGTAATAATATAATAGATAATAATTTCATAAGAGAAAATGATGAAAGCGTTAATTAAGGCGTAAATTTATTATAGGTAATATGTCATTTTAACATAGTAGTGTAAATACCGTCTTAAATAAGTAAAGTCAAATAATAGTTAAGTTACATAATTGTGGGATCAAAATATTTCTTAGATTTAAGCGCGGTAAGTCGTATAAGTGATAGCATCATACGGTTTAACTATTATTTTAAATAATCTACTCCAATATTTCTAACTTTATCTTTATGGTGATAATACTTATATTTTGGCAGGGCTTCAAGACTATGGCAGCTTACACAAAAGGTATCGACTACACCTAAACGTCTTAAAAAACTATCCTTACTTGTTCCTTCAAGATTCTTTTTAGTCAATAAAGGTTGGGGATTCTTATTAACGGCTAAAGGCTGCCACAAATGAGGTTCATGACAAGTGATACACGCAATAGAGCCAAATTCTTTAATCGTCCCATTTTTACCTAATAAAGGCATTATGTTTTTATCAGAACGTAATATCATATCTCGATAGGGGTGGCTGAAATATTTAACCGCTCTTTTTTCTGCCATACCGCCTTGTTGATGACAATTTAAACATAATTTATCTTCCTCAAATAAAGCCGAATCGCTTTTATTATTATCTTTTTCTTGAACCGTATTCGTGATAATTTTAGCGACAAATAAGTGAGGCTGTTTACCGTCTCCTCGGTGCATGGTATGACATGTACCACAAACGCCTGACACCTTAGGCAGTTCATCAAGCTTATTTTTTTTATCTTTCGCCGTAATCCGTAAATCATGATCCGTTCCTACAATCGGACGTTTATTTTCATGACAATGTTTACAGATCTCACCATTTTTATATTTTTCTAATAATGCGGGAGTGTCAGATTGACCGTCTTTATGAATGACATGACAACTTAAACAGCTCATTTGCTGAACCTCCTTTTTAGCAATTTTAACGGCTTTATCTAACTTATGGTTCATCGGATGAATACCTTTTTTTAAGGCCTCTTTTTTATTTTTCGCAAAATATTTTTCATGACAATTTTTGCATAACTCATCTTTTTTATATTCTTGAACCAGCGCGGGGGTATTTTTTTTCCCTTCATGGACACTATGGCAACTGGAACAGGTTAATTGTTTAAATTTATGATCGCCAATTTTAACTTCTTCTTCTAATTTTTGATGCGTAGGATGAATGCCTTTTTTAACCGCTTCTTTTTTATCTTTCGCAAAGTATTTTTTATGACAATTTTTACAGAGTTCATCTTGTTTATATTTTTGAACCAGCGCAGGCGTGTTTTTTTCACCTTTATGTACACTATGGCAACTTGAACAAGTCAATTGTTTAAATTTATGATCGCCAATTTTAACCGCTTTTTTTAATTTTTGATGCGTGGGATGAATGCCTTTTTTAACCGCTTCTTTTTTATCTTTGGCAAAATATTTTTTATGGCAATTTTTACAAAGCTCATCTTGTTTATATTTTTCTAATAAAGAAGGCGTATTGGGTTCGCCATCATGAATACTGTGGCAACTTAAACAGCCTAATTTATGAATTTTCTTACCCGCTATCGTCACAGGTTTATCTAAATTTTCATTAGTCGGATGAACCCCTTTTTTCAAGGCTTCTTTTTCATCTTTCGCATGTTGGCGTTCATGACAATCCAGACATAAATCTTCGGACTTTTTCATGTAATTAGGCAATAAATCTGTCCCTAAACGGCCGTTATGCACTTTATGACAACTATCACAAGTGACTTTCGCTATTTTTTCGCCTCGACGGGTAATCGGTTTTTCCAATTTTACATTAACAGGATGAATGCCTTTACGCCGCGCCTCCTTTTCATCTTTAGAATCTTGTTTTGCATGGCATTGCACACATAACGCGCCTTTATCTTTGGTAATCGCCAATAAGTCGTTGCCTTTACCGCCGTGGACTTGATGGCAACTTTGACAAATAATCTGATTCTGAGTGCTTAAACTCGCTAAGGCTTTTTTCAAATCATCGGGGAGACCTTTTTGTAATTCTTTTTCAGTGGCATAACCCGCTTCATTTTTTTTAGCAGGCGCTTCTAATTTAATCGCGAGGGGATGATTAATACCGCGTTTTTTCTTATCAAATTCCCGCGCATTTTTAATTTTTGATTCATGACAACGTTCACATAAATTACCATCTTTACTACTCACGCGCATCCAAGAATTTTGATGTTCAACATACAACGTTTGCACCCCCACCTCACTGTTATGCGGGGTATGGCAACTGGTACACAACATTTCCTTATTGTGCGTAATTGGAAATTCTTCAGGCATCGCATCTTCCCGCTTATTCATTTCCTTAAGCGTTAATTTATCTTTTTTAGGGTCATAAATACTCGGATGTTGCCCCTCATGTTTAATCATTAATCGAGAATCTAAAATAACCCCATGATGACAGCTGTAACACATTTCAAAAGAAGCCACGGGCAAGACTTCATCTTTATAATCTTGCGAGGTTAATTGTTTTTCTTTTGCCCATGATAAATGACAAGTGACACAATTCTTTTGGGAAATTGACGGCGATTTATTTTGACTAGGTTTTAAATTCAGGCTTTTTTCATCAACATAGCTAAGACTTATTTGATAAACACTATTTTCTTCGGCATCTGCGACATAGAGATAATTTTTATGTAAAGCCACTCCGACCGGGACTTTAAATTTTAACAGTGAACCATCCGCCATTCTTAAGGGGGTGATAAATTTATTGTTTTTAAATAACGAGACTGTCCCAAAATAACTGTCACTAATAAAAACCGTATCGGTGTCATCAATGGCAATACCATTAGGGCGATAAAGTTCGCCTTCATTTAAACCAAAACGTGAGGTTTGCGAAAAAAACTTGCCTGTTTTATGAAAAATTTGAACACGACCATTAAGCACGTCAACAATATGTAAATAACCATCACGGTCACTGGCTATTTGCCACGGATATTGAAATAAACCCTCAGTTTCACCGCGTTTACCGAAACATTGAACTAATTTCCCCGTTTTAAGATCAGTTTTACAAATGCGATGGTTAGGACGATCGCCCCAGTAAATATGGGTTTCATCCATAAAAACAGAAATAGGCACAGGCGGGTTTATTTTTTCATTACCGCCGTTATCTAATTCAATTTCTTTAATAAACGTTCCCTTTAAATTATAAATAACCAGCCGTTCTAATCCTGTATCGGCCACAACAATTTGTTGTCCAAAAAGGCTAATATCCATCGGTTTATCTAAGCCATTTTTTCCCTTTGCTCCAAATTGAAATAAACGTTGACCTGTTTCAGAAAAAACCACCACTCGGTGATTTGTCCCGTCTAAGACATAAACCTGTCCTGTTTCAGAAATAGCTACGGCACTGGGTTGTTGTAAATTGCCTTGAAACTTAACTAATTTATTGACAACAGGAAGGGTGTTTGCCGAAACTATAAAGCTTAAACAACAAAGAATTATAAATAACAAGGGGGATTTATTCATGGGTAATTTTGAATCGTAACCTAATTTGTTTAAGGTAAACTTTGTGGATTTTGCCTATTATCAAAAATTGCATGGATAATAATATGTTGTTTTTCTAAAGCATTATTTAACTCATATTTAGCTCTATCCGTATAATAAAGCTTCATTTATACTTCTTCTTTAATTCATTGTGTACATCTTGATAATTATGTAAGTCAAGATTCCCTGCTTGATAATCAAAGTATCTTTCATCCAATTGTTTTTTTTGATTTTTAGAGATAGATAATTTACTAGGCATTGCCGCAATAGCGTCCCAAATATCTTCAACTAACAATAATTTGTCGGTCAGATTAAAATGATTAATTTCTTGTTTTATTTCATTTACTGTCATCATTATGCACACCTAAATTTATTTAATGAATAAAATTTATTATACCCAAATCATTTTAATTAAGTAAATCGGTCATTTTAATCCGTTGTTCTAATTTAGGTAATTCACCCGCAGCAAGAGGTTTTTCAGGTTTATAATGTTTGAAAAAATCAGCGATGGTATTCCTTTGAATTGATTTTGCTTGTTCCTCTGAATCGGCTAAGGAAAATAAATTAAATAACCCTTTTTCTTTTCCTAATGCTTTCGTATGACAATCAACACATTCTGTTCCTTTAGTGATTAAAGGCTGATGAATTTTAGCCTGAATCTCAGATTTTTCATCAAGATCGGCTTGTTTCCAACGCTGTTGTAAATTTTTAGAAAACGCATGGTTTCGAGTAATTAATGCAGGTTTATTTTCAAAAAAAGGCGCGATTTTTACAGCACCTGTTCTTACTAATAAAGGCGTTTCATCATTTTTATTACGCCCCGAATGTAGACGACCTAATTTTTTTTCAGCTTCTTGATTCTTTGTGTAATCATACCAGCGATAATCAAGGCTGATATTTTTAGGTTTAAAATGACAACTTTCACAAGCGATATATTCACTGTGCATGTTCATAAAGGTACGAGTTCGCAAACTTTTAGAATGTGGCAAGGGTAAATGACAACTATTACAATAAATTTGCTCTGTATTTTTAATGGGCGATTTATCACGTTTATGAAACGGGGCTAAAGTTAAATCATCTAACAGTTTGATTTCTTTTTTAATCTTTAATATTT
>DAOUTG010000056.1 GCA_030626845.1 Methylococcaceae bacterium | reverse complement strand
TGAGCCAACCTTTCAAAAGATAACCAAGCAACATCGGCTGCTTTTGTCCCCTTTCGCGTTTTTATCGCACATTCTGGCACAGGTTTACCACCTGATAATAAAGTACGGAGTAAAAACTCAATTTCACTTTGAAAAAGGGAATGATTAAATTTCACTGGACACATAATAATTTTTCCTGTCTCATCCGTTTCAATCTTAAACGGCAAATCTTTTAAACTTGGATGTTCACACACGTCTTGCCAATTCATTTCACACCTCACAAAAAACTATAATCTAACTTCAATTCCACGCGCTTGCATGTGTAACTTAGCTTCTTCAACACTGTATTCAGCAAAATGAAAAATACTCGCCGCTAATACCGCATCGGCTTTGCCTTTAATAACACCATCGGCTAAATGGTCTAAATTACCGACTCCACCAGAGGCAATCACTGGCACAGAAACCGCATCACTGACCGCACGCGTTAATTCTAAATCAAAACCAATTTTAGTGCCGTCTCTATCCATACTGGTCAATAAAATTTCACCCGCGCCAAAACCAACCATTTTTTCAGCCCATTCAATCGCATCAATGCCCGTGCCTTTGCGTCCGCCATGTGTGAAAATTTCCCAGCGATTCGGCTCATTATTGACACTGACTTTTTTAGCATCAATCGCAACCACAATACATTGTGAGCCAAATTTTTCAGCGGCTTCTTTAACAAATTCAGGTCTAAAAACAGCGGCACTGTTAATGCCAACTTTATCCGCACCTGCATTTAACATACGGCGAATATCGTCTAAAACTCGAATGCCTCCACCGACAGTCAAAGGAATAAATACTTCACTGGCAACTTGTTCAACCACATGTACAATGGTATCTCTGTCGTGATGTGTTGCCGTAATATCTAAAAAAGTGATTTCATCCGCCCCTTCGCGGTCATAACGTCTAGCGACTTCTACAGGGTCGCCCGCATCTCGAATATCAACAAATTTAACCCCTTTAACAACTCGTCCGTTATCGACATCAAGGCAGGGGATTATACGTTTGGCTAGACTCATATTGTATATGGCAACATTGTAGATTTTAACTTAGCATCCGCTAAAATAAGTGCTTTAAACGTCTGATCTTCCTTATATCGTTTTACTAATAAAGCAATAACATCTTTATCACCAGTATTAAATAACTTTTTAACTTGATTAGGCGTTAAATCTGGGTTTTTTGCAATTTGCTCCCAATCTCTTTTCTTTTCACTATTCACCATTTCATCAATAGTATAAAGACTAAGCGTAAAAATATTTTTACGTGTTTCAGGTTCAGTTTCCAGTCTAAAAGCATCAATAAGCGTATCCAAAGCTTGACCTATTGTTGAATATTCCCAAGATTTTTTTGCAACTAAATTAACAATAAATGAAGTAGGTGTTATATCTGGATAAGCCTCATCAAAAGATAGTTCCTTATAAATATAATCATCATAATTACATTTATCGATGAATTTTTGTAGGCCACTTTTTAATTCTTCTATATCCATTTTTCTATCCATTGTAATAAACCATTATCTTCGTTCTTAAGTAATTCAATTAATTCTTGCACATCAGCCGAGCTTTGAACATTCAATGAGTAGCGTACTTTCTCATTCCAGATACATTTTTTATTTTCTTGAAATAATTTTGTAATGGTTTTAGTAAGAATTACTCCTTTATCCTTTATTTTATCTTTTATTTCATCCTTATCAAAACCTGCTTTAGCCTCATCAAGTTTTACATGCAAACCACTAAAAACCAGTAATGCTGAAATATCATGCGTTTGTACAGCTTTTTTAATTTCTCCCAAACCACTAATTTTATGATTTTTTCCATAAAATAAATTATCAATATCAAATTTTTTACAAATTTTAGCTTTTAACATTAATTCAATACTATAACCTGCTAGATAAAATGCACCATCAAATTTACCTGCTTTGTATAATATATCTGCTTCTTCTAGTCGTAAATACGCAAGATCTTTTATTTCTTCAGAATTTTCTCATATAAACCTTAATTTAATGATGTTCTTTAAGTAAACCCGTCTCACCTTCATGAAAAATATTTAAAAGATACACGCTTTCACGGGTTTCAAAATTGGTTGTTTCCCAAAGCACATCAATAAGAACATCAATAATTCTATCGCGATTACCGCCCATAATATCTATCCACTCTTTTTTTACCATCATTTTGACAATAAACGGAGCTGGGGTTTTATCAACCTTTGCTTCATCAAAATAAAGTTGACCGATAATAAAACCTTTCTCTTGACAAGCTTGTTTAAAGTCTTTTAAGTGAAATTCTAATTCTTCTTCATTCATTACAATACTCTCTATGTGCAATTCAATAGGCTGAATTATTCTTGTAGTAACAATTATTTTTTACAACAGTATCTTTTACAAATAAGATTCAGCAATTTTTTCAGCTTCGATAAAATCTAATGTTCCTTCATAAATTGCTCGTCCTGTAATTGCACCCATAATTCCTTCATTTGTTACTTTCCCTAAAGCATGAATATCATCTATATTAGTAATACCTCCTGAGGCAATAACAGGAATATTAATCGCTTGCGCTAATTTGACTGTCGCTTCAACATTTACACCTTGCATCATTCCATCTCGTGCAATATCTGTATAGATAATCGCTTCTACACCATAATTTTCAAATTTCTTCGCTAAATCAATCACATGATAATCTGATAACTTTGCCCAACCATCAATCGCAACCCTGCCGTCTTTTGCATCTAAGCCAACAATAATATGTTCTGCAAATTCTTTAGCAACTGTCTGCACAAAATCAGGATCACTCACGGCTTTAGAGCCAATAATAACGTACTCAACACCTGCTTCTAAATAAGCTTTAATCGTTTCTTTATCACGAATACCGCCTCCTATTTGTACAGGAACATCAGGATAACGTTTAACAATTTGATTAATGACTGCGGCATTTTTAGGTTTTCCCGCAAATGCCCCGTCTAAATCAACAAGGTGAATCCGTTTAGCACCTGCTTCAACCCAACGTCCAGCAATAGCAACGGGATCATCTGAAAATATCGTATTATCTTCCATTCGTCCTTGGCGTAAACGAACACATTTTCCTTCTTTTAAATCAATGGCAGGAATTAATAGCATGAGTATAGTTTTAAATAGTTATTGAATGATTAAATTTTGGTTATTATCGCTAATATTTGAAATTTGAGCAATTTCTAAAAATTTATTGTTCACCCATCACTCTACCTAAAACTTCTTAAAACTTCCAAATAATCATAATTAACTGTCTAAAAAATCAAGTTTACTTAAATACTCAGATTGACTACTTAGTTAATAATCTATATCATTGGAAGGTTATGTTAGATAGATTACCAGATTTCATTGACCCGCTTGTTTTTGCAGATAGACAAAGACAGTTAGCAGGTAAAATAACCCTAAAAACGTTCCCTCGTTTAAGCGATATGCTGCGCGACAATAATGGAGATGTAAAAATTGACTTATCTTTTTCTAAGCGGGACCGACTAGCAATCCTTTTTGGAACAATACAGGCTATTTTAAAACTTGAATGCCAAAGTTGCTTAGAAACCATAGACTTACCCTTAGAAGTCTCTATTAATCTTGCTTTTGTTAAATCGTTAGAGCAAGCGGATAAACTTGCAGGCGAGTATGAAGCTTTTATTTTAAAAGAAAAAAAAGTTTCTTTAAATCAACTACTTGAAGATGAATTACTTTTGGCATTGCCCGATTTTCCACGACATCAACAACCTTGTTTGAATTATTCTACTCATGAAGTCGAAATAATGGATAATGAAACAACCCAATCTAACAACCCTTTTTCTATTTTAGCCCAACTTAAAAATACTGGAGATTCCTGATGGCTGTACAAAAAAGTAAAGTAACCCGTTCAAGACGTGGTCAACGTCGTTCACATGATTCATTAACCAGCAAAACGTTAGCGCAAGACCCAATGACAGGTGAAATACATTTGCGCCACCATATGACACCCGATGGCTTTTTCAAAGGTCGTCAAGTTGTTGTCACTGAAATAGATTAGAACTTAATTAATCTAAAATGTTTTAAAGTGGCAAAAATTATTTTTGTCCTTTAAAACCATCCTTCTCAAACTTTCCAAAAAATCAACCGTGAGCTTAATAATTTCAATCGATGCAATGGGCGGGGATTTTGGCTCTGATGTTACCATTCCCGCATCCCTTCAATGCCTCAAGGTAAACTCTGAATTAACACTGATTTTAGTTGGTGATGAGGATATTCTCAAAAAATCGCTTACGCAAGCCTTACTCGACTATCCTGATAGACTTAAGATTCAACATGCCTCTCAGCGTGTAGAAATGGATGAATCACCCAGTAAAGCCTTAAAAAATAAAAAAGACTCTTCCATGCGTGTTGCCATCAATTTAGTTCGTGATGGTAAAGCTGATGCCTGTGTTAGCGCAGGTAATACGGGTGCTTTAATGGCAACGGCTCGTTTTGTTTTAAAACGTATCCCGGGCATAGATCAAGTGGCTATTATTTCAACACTGCCTTCCATTTACGGACATACGCATGTCTTAGACTTGGGGGCAAATGTAAATTGTAGTGCTAAAAACTTGTATCAATTTGCACTCATGGGGATTGAAGTTGTTAAAGCGGTTAACAATATTGCAGCACCTACTGTCGGTTTATTAAATATTGGTGAAGAAGATGTTAAAGGCAATGAGCAAGTAAAAGAGGCTGCAAAATTATTAAAAGCCTCATCACTTAATTACATAGGTTATGTCGAAGGGAACGCTTTAAATGCAGGCTCTAAAAAAGTAGATCTCATTGTTACCGATGGTTTTACAGGAAATATTGCTTTAAAATCAATTGAGGGGGCGGCAAAAATGATTGGCACTTCATTAAAAGCTGCGTTTTCAAAAACACTTTTTAGTCAACTAGCGGGATTAATAACTTACCCTGTTTTAAAATCATTTAAACAAAGTATTGATCCCAGGCTTCATAATGGCGCAAGTTTCCTAGGACTTCGAGGTCTCGTTATCAAAAGTCATGGGGGTGCAGATGCCCTAGCCTTTGAAACGGCTATTCATCTCGCTGAAATTGAAGTCGAAAAAAAGGTAACTAAAAAAATTATCGAAAAATTTGAAGCGATTGCCGCTGAAAAGGAGAGCATGTGAAACGTTTTTCAAAAATTATTGGTACAGGGGGATATTTACCCGAAACAGTGCGTACCAACGAAGAAATATCACAACATGTTGATACCTCAGATAGCTGGATTTATGAGCGTACAGGCATTAGAAGTCGCCACATAGCTGCTGAAAACGAAACGAGTACTTCTATGGCAGAAATTGCGGCAAGACAAGCAATAGATGCCGCTCAAATTGAAGCAGGAGAAATTGATTTAATTATTGTTGCCACAGGAACACCTGATAGAGTTTATCCAAGTACCGCCTGTTTATTACAGCAACGCCTTGATATTCAAAACTGCGTTTCTTTTGATATACAAGCCGCGTGTTCAGGCGCGATTTTCGCCCTAAGTATTGCCGACCAATACATAAAAAATGGCGCAGCGGATAAAGTTTTAGTCGTAGGCTCTGAGATTTGTTCTCGCTTAGTTGACTGGTCTGATCGAGGGACTTGTATTTTATTTGGCGATGGTGCAGGTGCAATATTATTAGACTCTGCTGATGAGGAAGGAATTTTATCAACCCATATTCATTCAGATGGTGAATATGAAGATTTACTTTATTGTCCTAATCCTCAAGTAGCAACAGAGGAAAATAAAGATGAAGCGGGGTTTATAAATATGCGCGGTAATGAAGTCTTTAAAATGGCAGTCAATACTTTAGGTCGTATTGTTGACGAGACACTTGCGGCTAATGGTATGGAAAAAACTGAAATAGACTGGTTAGTGCCTCATCAAGCCAATACGCGTATTATCGCGGCAACAGCACGTAAATTAAAAATGTCGATGGATCAGGTGATTGTTACTTTAGAAAATCAAGGTAATACTTCATCTGCATCGGTACTGTTAGCACTTAATGAGGGTGTACGTGATGGTAGGATTCAACGTGGACAAGTCGTATTATTAGAAGCATTTGGTGCAGGCTTTACTTGGGGTTCTGCTTTAATTAAGTATTAGGAAATAAGTTTGGAAAATAACAACAATAATTTAGCTTTTGTCTTCCCAGGACAAGGTTCTCAATCAATAGGCATGTTGTCAGAATTAGCGGTGACAAACCCTATAATAACAGAAACTTTTGAACAAGCTTCAGATGCACTTGGCTTTGATTTATGGAAATTAGTTCAACAAGGTTCAGTTGATAAATTAAATCAAACACATAATACCCAACCTGCTATGCTAGCGGCAGGCTTTGCCGTTTGGAAGCTTTGGTGTCAACAATCAGACATGAGACCTACTTGGATTGCAGGACATAGCTTGGGTGAATATACCGCCTTAGTTTGTTCGGAAGCTATAAGTTTTGAAGACGCATTAAAATTAGTTGTTGAACGCGGACGGTTAATGCAAAATGCAGTTCCTAATGGAATCGGTGCAATGGCGGCAATTCTTGGCTTAAGCGACCATGAAGTCGTTAATGTTTGCAATAATGTTGCAGAAAATGAAGTCGTCTCAGCCGTTAATTTTAATGCCCCTGGTCAAGTCGTTATTGCAGGACATACAGCCGCTGTTGAAAGAGCCATGCTTGCCGCTAAAGAAGCAGGTGCAAAGCGTGCAATTAAACTTCCTGTCAGTGTCCCCTCTCACTGTGCCTTAATGGAAAATTCCGCTAAAAAACTCAATGTAAAATTACAAGAAATTACTTTTGCCTACCCTAAGATAACACTTATTCATAATGTTGATGTAAGTAGTCATCGTGCTGATACGGTCATTCGTAATGCCTTAATTGAACAATTATTCAAACCCGTCCGTTGGCTAGAGAGTATTAAATTTATGCACGACCAAGGAATCACAACTTTTGTTGAGATAGGCCCTGGTAAAGTGTTAATGGGGCTTAATAAACGTATCGTTAAAACAGCGAATCATTTAACGATATTTGACCCTAAGAGTTTAGATCATGTTTTGGAGCAATTAAATGGATAAAAAAATAGCCTTAGTTACAGGGGCAAGTCGTGGTATAGGTCGTGCCATTGCTGAACGTTTAAGTACCGATGGTTTCTTTGTCATCGGTTCTGCCACCTCAGATAAGGGTGCTGATGCTATTTCTACCTATTTGGGTGAAAATGGTAAAGGTGTCAAGCTAGATGTTGCTAATAGCGATTCAATTGCAACCGTATTAAAAACCATTAATACTGAATTTGGCGCACCTTGGGTACTGGTCAATAATGCCGGTATTACCCGTGATAACTTGTTAATGCGAATGAAAGAAGATGAATGGGATGATATTATCAACACCAACTTAACTTCTGTTTTTCGGATGAGTAAAGCGGTATTACGCGGAATGATGAAAGTTAAAAGTGGACGTATTATTAACATTTCATCCGTTGTCGGTGCAACAGGTAATGCAGGACAAAGTAATTATGCCGCAGCAAAAGCTGGAATGGTGGGTTTTACAAAATCAATGGCTAAAGAAGTGGGCTCGCGGAATATTACCATCAATACCGTTGCCCCAGGTTTTATTGATACCGATATGACTCGTGAACTCCCAGCGGAAAATAAACAAACACTGTTAAACGCTATCCCATTAGGTCGTTTAGGTGATACTAATGAAATTGCCCACGCAGTTTCCTTTTTAGCTTCAGACGGTGCAGCTTATATAACAGGTGAATCATTGCATGTCAACGGCGGCCTATTTATGGCTTAATAGTGTGACTTTATTGCAATATCAAGTATAATTTCTCCACCGTCTGAACGGGTATAGCCTATGACGGAATTTCTAATTTAAGACTAACTATGAAACCCTAGTAAATGAATACAATAACTAACATTTACAGGATTTGAGGAAAATAAAATGAGTACTGTTGAAGAGAAAGTAAAAACGATTGTCCACGAACAATTAGGTGTTAAAATTGAAGAAGTACAAAATGATTCTTCTTTTGTCGATGATCTTGGTGCTGATTCTTTGGATACCGTTGAACTTGTCATGGCTCTTGAAGAAGAATTTGAAACTGAAATTCCAGATGAAGAAGCTGAAAAAATCACCACTGTTCAGCTTGCCGTTGATTATATAAACAATCACAAATAAAGCCAGTCTATTAAAACCTGTGGGTGTTTACTTACCCGCAGGTTTTTCCCTCTTACCTCCTTCTTTTTTAGTGTACTAAAGGTAGCTATTTTGAATACTCGTCGAGTTGTTATAACTGGATTAGGCGCGGTAACGCCTTTAGCCAATACCGTCCAAGAAACTTGGGATGGCATTATCAATGGCAAAAGTGGCATTAGGCCTATTGATTCATTCGATATTTCGCCTTTTGCAAGTACCTTTGGCGGTGTAATCAGAAATTTTGATATTAGTCAGTATATTCCTACAAAAGATTCTAAACGTATGGATGGGTTTATCCATTACGGAATTGCTGCAGGTTGCCAAGCTATCGAAGATTCTGGTATAGAAGTGACTGAAGAAAATGCCGAACGTATTGGGGTGGCTATTGGTGCAGGAATTGGAGGGATAACAGGCATTGAAGCATGTTATTCGACTTATGATAAAAAAGGGCCTAAACGAATATCACCCTTTTTTGTCCCTGGTAATATCATTAATATGATTTCTGGTAACCTTTCAATCAAATATGGTTTAAAAGGGCCTAATTTTGCTATTGTTACCGCTTGTACGACAGGAACACATAATATTGGTGATGCATCACGTTTAATTAAATACGGTGATGCGGATGTTATGATCGCAGGGGGAGCTGAACGCTGTACATCCTCGCCTACCGCTATGGGGGGATTTTCATCAGCAAGAGCCTTATCACGTCGTAATGATGACCCGCAAGCGGCAAGTCGCCCTTGGGATAAAGACCGTGATGGTTTTGTGTTAAGTGATGGTGCAGGTGTCGTTGTTTTGGAAGAATTAGAACATGCTAAAGCACGGGGTGCAAAAATTTACGCCGAGGTGATTGGTTATGGGATGAGCGGCGATGCTTACCATATAACAACCCCATCAGTGGGTGGAGAGGGTGCGGCTCGTTGTATGCGTAATGCCATACGAGATGCCAAAATGAATAATGAGGACATTGATTATATTAATGCACATGGTACATCAACCCCTGCGGGTGATATTGGTGAAACTCAAGCAATGAAAGCGGCATTAGGCGATCATGCTTATAACATTGCCGTTAGCTCGACTAAATCTATGATTGGCCATTTACTAGGTGCTGCAGGCGGTATAGAAGCGATTTTAACCGCCTTAAGCCTTAAACATCAAATTGCCCCCCCTACCATTAATCTCGAAAACCAAGATCCTGAGTGTGACTTAGATTACGTTGCCAATACCGCACGCGATATGAAAATAGAAATTGCTATTTCCAATTCTTTTGGTTTTGGGGGAACGAATGGATCTATTGTTTTCAAACGCTATCATTAATTTTCATAATAACTCAGCCAAAAATCTATTGATAAGCATAAAGATAATTTCTCACACCCCTTTATCAGCCCCCAAAATTTAACAATAAAATTACTATGCTAGCAAAAATAACCATCGCCGATTATATGGCAAAACATATTGTTACTTTAAAAAAAGAAACTGATGTATTAACCGCTATCAAACAATTATTATCACATAAAATTACTAGCGCACCTGTATTGGATGAAAATGGACATTTACTAGGTATTTTCTCTGAAAAAGATTGCATGAAAATTGCATTAGAAACCGCTTATAATGAGGGACAAGTCGGAATGGTTAGTGATTATATGGCAACCGACACTGTAACCGTTAATGCTGATGCTAGCGTGATTGATTTAGCTGAAAAATTCAAAAATAGTAGCATTAGAAGTTACCCTGTTTATGACGACAGAGAATTAGTTGGCATGATTAGTCGGGCTGATGTTTTAAAAGCCTTAGTCACCATTTTATAAAGGTCTAAAATCATGACAGACATGAGTTTTTATTGGCATGATTATGAAACTTTTGGCATAGATCCTCGCCGAGACCTACCCACACAATTTGCAGGTATTCGTACTGATGAAAATTTTAATATCATTGACGAACCGCTAACGATTTATTGCCAACCCACCGCTGATTGTTTACCCCAACCTGATGCTTGTGTTATCACAGGGATTACACCACAATTAGCTGCTGAAAAAGGCATTTGTGAAGCTGAATTTATCAGAATTATTCACCAGCAATTCATGCAGTCTAATACTTGTGTCTTAGGGTATAACAGCTTACGTTTTGATGATGAAGTCACTCGCAACAGCCTCTACCGTAATTTTTATGACCCCTATGAGCGCGAATGGAAAAATAATAATTCACGCTGGGATTTAATTGATGTTGTTAGAGCAGCAAAAGCTTTACGTCCTCAAGGAATTAATTGGGTTAATAATGAAGAGGGAAATCCTAGCTTTAAGTTAGAAGAATTAACTAAAGCCAATAATATTTCTCATGAATCAGCACATGACGCGCTCTCTGATGTTCATGCCACTATTGCAATAGCAAAGCTAGTCAAACAAGCACAACCTAAATTATATGATTTTTTATTCTCTAATCGAGGCAAGCATCAAGTCAATAGTTTGTTACAACTAGGATTATTCAAACCTATTGTACACATTTCAGGCATGTATCCTGCCATTAAAGGTTGTCTAGCTATTGTATTACCCCTTTGCCAGCACCCAACTAATAACAAAGGTGTTATTGTTTATGACCTATCACAAGATCCTACCGCACTTTTAGAATTAACGGCTGAAAAAATAAAGCAACGTCTTTTTACGGCAACGGCTGATTTACCTGAAGGAATTGAACGCATTGCTTTAAAGACAGTACACATCAATAAATGCCCTGTACTTGCCCCACTCAATGTCTTAAGAGAAGAAGATCAACAACGCTTAAATATCAATCTTGAACTTTGTTTGAAAAATGCTAAAAAAATAAAAGAATCTGCTTCCCTAGAAACAAAACTATCAAACGTTTTCACACAAACATTTGAAGCTGAAACTAATCCTGATGTAATGATTTATAATGGTTTTTTTAAGGGTAATGATAAAACCATGATGGATAAAATCAGAAATACGCCCATTAATGAATTAGCCACCTTAAAACCTCATTTTAAAGATAAACGTTTAGCTGAAATGTTTTTTCGCTACAAAGCACGTAACTACCCACAAACATTATCTTCAAAAGAAAAACAACAGTGGGAAAAGTTTTGTTATGACAAGTTATTTGATGACAAACTAGGCGCAAGTTTAACTGTTGAAGAATATCGTCAACAAATAACAAAATTAAGAAAAGAAAAACCTGATAAAGAAAACATCTTTAATTCTTTGGATACTTATTTAGAAACTCGATTATCTATTCATGGCTGAATATAATTTATAAGCCGTTAATATAACCGCAACTTACCCAAAAAAATCTAATAAAAACTTTCTTAAACAAAAATTTAAACGTTAGATTAGCTTTATGACTGCTTACGAAGCCACGAAGCTAACCCAATCTACAAAGATTCACTAAGCATACTCTTCATAATCCTCATGTCTTGAAGCTTTAAAAAACCGCTTAAAGCTAGGCATAAAACTTAGGGTAATAGGAATAGAATAAAAACAATACATAGCCGCAGCCTCTCCCGTTGAAACCCCAAAAAACCATTGAGGAACAAATAAAGTCATGATTGCCATCGCAAAATGATAACTGGCAATCTTTACATTATCTTTCCATAAAAAACTGCTTACTGCTAGGGCAAATAATGAACCATGCGTCACCAATAAACCATAAGCACTGGTAATATGATAGCCTATATGATATTTCCCCATGAACAAACACGCGACCATATCACCAATGAAATTAGGAGCAACATTAAATAGTTGCCATTGTTGTGGTAAAAAGCTCAAGATAATAAATAATCCACTCAAACTCGCCCCAATTTGAGTCGCTCGTTTTAAAGCACTTAGGTCAGATGAATAAGTCGCAAGCGCGGGCATAATAGCAAAAGCCTGCAAAGCAATATGATAAGTAGATAATTCACTAAGTAATAGATTGCTCCCATAACCACATTGATCGGCAACAGGATAGGCAAAATATTGAATAAACTCCATCAGTGAAAAATGGAAAATTGCATAAAATCTTGCAAGCCTAACCCAAAAAGACTCGCTTTTATCTAAAAAAGTAAAACTTGCGGCAACTACACCGATAATACCTAACCCCAGTGACATATTCGCGCTAAAACACATAAATCATCTACCCATTATTAATAATATCTATCGTCGGGTAGGTTATACGCACCTGCGATTATGACATTAATTTAAAGCAAAAAAAAGCACGACCAAAAAGCCGCGCTTTTTCAAAATTATTTTGTTTATTTAAACTAAATAAACAAAAATAAATAAACCTAACCAAACCACATCAACAAAATGCCAGTACCATGCAGCCCCTTCAAAAGCAAAATGATTTTCAGGGGTAAAGTGACCCTTCCAACTACGAAATAAAATGACAGTTAAAATAATCGCGCCGATACAAACATGCAGACCATGAAACCCTGTCAACATAAAAAAAGTTGAACCATAAACGCCAGAGCCTAAGGTTAATCCCATCTCAGTATAAGCTTCATGATATTCAATAGCTTGGAGAATAACAAATAAAAAACCCAAACTCACAGTCGCCACTAATCCTTTAATTAATTGGTTACGTTTTTTAGCTAATAAGCCATGATGCGCCCAAGTACAAGTTACTCCACTACTTAACAATAATAGTGTATTAATAAAAGGTAAACCAAATGCCCCCATAGGCTCAAATTCACCGCCTACATGACCAGGACCATTAGTCGGCCAAGTAGCTTCAAATGATGGCCATAAAGTCGAACCTGTTACCTCATCACCTAACCAAGGCACGGATAAATTACGGGTGTACCATAAGGCACCAAAAAATACCGCAAAAAACATGATTTCGGAAAAAATAAACCACATCATTCCCATACGGTAAGAAATACCCACCCCATGATTATACATCCCCGCTTCACTTTCTATTGATTGCAAAGTAAACCAGCCGGCTAACATAACGACAAAAATCAACAGCCCTAGCACCATCATGCCAGCCCCGATTGATGAACCATTAAGATAGTTTGCAAACCCTGCTAATAGGGTCATTAAACCCACTACTCCAATAATAGGCCATGTTGCCTGATGTGGAATATAGTATTCATTATTTGTAGACATAAGTGTCCTCTATTGTTATTTCTTTACTGATTTTTCAGTATTATCAAAAAAAGTATAGGCTAATGTAATCGTTTTATATTTATCTGGCAATTTTGGATCAATAACAAAACGAACAGGCATTGTTTTGCCTTCGTTTGCTTTGAATGTTTGTTCTGAAAAACAAAAACATTCCGTTTTTATAAAATACTCTGCAGCAAGACCTGGACTTATGCTTGGAATAGCTCTTGCAACCATCGGTTTATCTGTTTTATTTTCAGCATAAAAATTAACCGTGTAATATTGCCCTGGATATACTTTTATTTTCTTCAATTCTGACTTAAATAAAATAGGGGCTGACTCATTAAGCGCAGTCATAAATTCCACCGTAATTTCACGGCGCTTATCTATTTCATAAGCTATTTCATTCTCAGCAGTTTCATTCGTTTTACCATTGATACCTGTAATATCACAAAAAACATCATAGAGAGGAACTAAGGCATAACCAAAGCCAAACATGAGTAAAACAACAATAACTAACTTACGAACTAAACGCTTATTTTTTTCTGAGATATTATCACTCATTGTGATATGGCTCGAATCACCGCAAAAACATAAATAGTAACAGCGACAGTGACTAATAAGACAGCGGTTAGAATATTTTTCTTTTTTGTATCCATTTTTAAACCAATACCTCGTCCTAAAAAGGACGAAGTCATTAATAGTTATAAACGAAACCGTTAAAGATGCTCTGTAGGAATCTTCTCAGGCGGCGTAGCGAAGGTGTGATAAGGCACAGGTGAAGGTAATGTCCACTCTAAACCATGCTTATGTGCATCTTCCCAGACTTCATCAGTGGCTTTTTCACAATCTTTGCCTCTCACAGTTTTAATCACAATATAAACAAACATAAGCTGACTAAAACCAAATATGAACGCGCCAATACTTGAGATCATATTCCAATCAGAAAACTGAACGGCATAATCTGGAATTCTACGTGGCATTCCTGCAAGCCCTAAAAAGTGTTGAGGAAAAAATAAGATATTTACAGAAATTGCAGATAACCAAAAATGTAAACGAGCTAATTTTTCATCATACATATTCCCAACCCATTTAGGTAACCAAAAATAGCCCCCCGCCATTAAAATAAAGACAGAAGCGGGGACTAAAGTGTAATGAAAATGAGCCACAATAAAGTAAGTGTCATGATATTGAAAATCCACGGGGGCAATCGCCATCATCAGTCCAGTAAATCCTCCCATAGTAAACAATACCACAAAAGCAATTGCAAATAGCATCGGGGTTTCAAAGGTCATCGCCCCTTTCCACATCGTCGCTGTCCAGTTAAAGACCTTAACCCCTGTTGGAATTGCAATTAACATGGTGGCATACATGAAATATAGTTCACCACTAATTGGCATTCCCACCGTAAACATGTGATGCGCCCAAACGATGAATGACAAAAAAGCAATAGCCCCTGTTGCATAAACCATTGAGCTGTAGCCAAATAAAGGCTTACGTGCAAACACAGGAATAATAGTTGAGGCTAATCCAAAAGTAGGTAAAATCATGACATACACTTCTGGATGTCCGAAGAACCAGAAAATATGTTGATATAACACAGGGTCACCCCCCCCTGCTGCATCGAAAAAGCTCGTATCAAAAAAACGATCAGTTAAAAGCATGGTGACAGCCCCTGCGAACACAGGCATAATTGCAATTAACAAGAAAGCTGTGATTAACCATGTCCATACAAACAAAGGCATTTTCATCAACGTCATTTTAGGTGCACGCATGTTAAGAATGGTGGCAATAATATTAATAGCCCCCATAATCGACGAAATCCCCAATAAATGTACCGCAAAAACAGCAAAAGGTAAGGCATTACCTGTTTGTAAAACTAAGGGCGGATAAAATGTCCAACCTGCCGCAGGTGCACCTCCCTCCATGAATAAAGTGCTAGCAATTAATAAAATTCCTGCAACCAACATCCAAAAGCTCATGTTATTCATTCGCGGTAATGCCATATCAGGTGCGCCGATCATCATCGGAATCATCCAGTTAGCAAATCCTACGAAAGCAGGCATCACAGCACCAAACACCATGACGAGTGCGTGCATCGTTGTCATTGAATTAAAAAACTGCGGATCAACAAATTGCATGCCAGGTTCAAATAATTCAGCGCGAATAATCAACGCCATAGTCCCCCCAACAAAAAACATAATCAACGCAAAGATTAAATACATCGTACCAATATCTTTATGATTAGTAGTGACAATCCATCTCATAATACCCTTAGCAGGCCCATGATCATCATGATCATGTGTGTGTTCATTTTCAGCTGCTACAGCAGACATAATAGTTACCTCTTATATATAAAAAAGATAGAACGGTAAAGTGATTGCTTATTCTTCATCATCGTCATCACTATTATCATCGGCTAACGATGCTTGCAAAGACTTAATTTTAGAAGGTTGCACAAAATCACCTACAGAATTACCTAACCCATTACGGGTATAAGTGATCACTGCTGCAAAATCAACCGCACTTAGCATCGTTCCAAAAGCAGGCATCATCCCTTGACCATTCATTACCATATTTATTTGGGTATCCATATCACCCGTTACGATAGGGCTATTCGTTATTGCAGGGAAAGTACCCGCCATGCCTGAGCCATCACCCATATGACAAGAAGCACAATTGTTCGCATAAACCGACTCTCCTTTAGCCAATAATTCTTCTTGAGACCATTCCTTATTAGCAGAATTTGCCGCAGCCTTAGCCAATGCTTGCTGTTCTTTTACCCAAATATCATAATCATCCTGTTCCATTGCGATGACAACAATGGGCATAAAGCCATGATCTTTACCACATAATTCAGCACACTGTCCTCGATAAGTACCAGGCTTTTCAACATAAGTCCATGATTCATTAATGAACCCTGGAATCGTATCTTTTTTCCAACCTAAATCAGGTACCCACCATGAATGAATAACATCAGCCGCCGTAAATAAGAAACGAATTTTCTTTTTAACAGGAATGACTAAGGGTTTATCAACATTTAACAGGTAATGTGGTACAGAACGAGGATCTATACCTGAACCTACTTGACGGGCTTCGTTACTTTTTTCATCTAAGCTACTAAAGAAATGAATATCATTATCCATGTATTCATATTCCCATTTCCACTGCCAACCTGTTACCTTAATCGACATATCAGAATCCTGAACATCATTCATTTCCAACATGACTTTTGTCGCAGGAATAGCCATAGCAATCAAAATAAGTGTTGGAATAATCGTCCATATAATTTCAATAGTGGTATTTTCATGAAACTGCGCCGCTTTATGTCCTTTTGATTTACGATGATGATAAATCGAATAAAACATAGTGCCAAACACACCGATGCCAATAAATACACATAT
>DAOUTG010000103.1 GCA_030626845.1 Methylococcaceae bacterium | reverse complement strand
GTTTAAAATGCGCTGTAGAAATAGCAACAGGAATCTTAAAGGTATGAATATTATCAAAAATGGCAGCATCTTCTACGGGTAGAGATTGTAGTGATAACCAGATAAGTTGTTGCGATTGAGTTAAATTGGATTGTGGTATTAAACTATCGTTCTGCTGAGTATCACAAGCATCCCAATAAGCTAATCGTTTAGCAATCTCCTGGCTCTGTTCGCTTAATGTAGTCGCTGTAAAATCCTTTTTCCACTCTTCTGCCATTTGTGCATCAATGGCATGATGTTGATGAAAATACGGGTCACCAACCATTGTATTCTTAGAACCTGGAATAATATCCGTCATGCGCTGAGATTTTTCTTTGTAGGGTTCTAACATTTCCTTCTTAAAGGTTATGCCCAAAAAAGTACATAACCCTTTTAAAACACGTTCAGGTTGTTTTACTAACTCCTCAAAGCGAACGTGATAATGACGTGACGGCGACACGGTCTGCAAAAAATCTAAAATATTTTCATGACTCAGCAACCAGGCATATTCAGCTAATTCCCGGGACGTAAAATGAGAAACAGCACCAAACAAAACTTGCTCTATCTGTAATTTTTCAATGGAGTTGATTGTTGCGTAAGGATGACGGGTGAGGTGAACATATAAAGCATCATCAAAATAGTGTTCTGCACGCTGTAATATGGTTGGTGATAACGCATAATGGACACTCTTATCCACCAGCCTTTGGTTTTTGCACCAAGCTTGTAGTTGTGCATAAAATTCCTGTGTGGACGTTGCCATCTTCTCATGGTCTTGAATGATGAGCTTTGCCTCAGCAACACTACATTTTTTCAAGGTCATTACTGCCTGAATCAGTCCTTCTAATACGAACTCATGCCTAATAGACAAAGCAGTCTGTCTAGTCTGCAAATTCTGAAAAGACAGTAATTCCAGCTCAGGAGGAGCAAATAATTCAAGCGATCCTGCCAGCATTACGCGTAACAAAGTTGAACCAGAACGTGGCGGCGATAAGATAAAAATAGGGGAAGACTGTGTTTTCTGGTTATTATTATGCTGATTCTCTTGAGAAACAATATCCCACGATAAGCGATCTTCAATAATTTTCCGTAATGCTTTTATTTTTTCTGAGGTCATGATGGTTTTCTAGTTTTTTTTAAAGGTGAATAGTTTCCACAAATTTGAGGAACACCACACTGGTTTTTATAGTGTTAGAAAGTAAAGAATGGTGCCGTACCCGTTTTACTAAAAATAGTCCGTAAAACAGCATAGCATTCCACTAATTTATCTACTGCTCTTTGCAAAATTTCAGTATTTACATCTGTTGTAAATTGAAGCGGAAAAGCTATATTATAAGCCACACTTTTCGGTGTTTCACGGTAGATAAACCAAAGAGATAGGTGAGCTGTTTGGCATGAAAATTTTTCTTAAATTATTGTTATTATGTAATGCAGGCTTAGAGAGTATTAATTTATTTTATTAACATTACTTTTTTGTAAAACGAACTCAGCCAACGCATTCACCGAAGTAAAATGCTCAGGTACAATATCATTATCACCAAATTCAATTTGATGGTTTTTTTCTACCCAATCAACCAAATTAATAATGGCTAAAGAATCTAAAATACCGTCATCAATCAGGTTGTAGTCATCATCAAAACCTGTGGGGATCTGACCTTTTAGATATTGATTAATGATATGTTCGCGTAGTGTTTGTTGTAAATTCATGGCTATTTTTTATTTAAAAGTTAGAGGGGTTGATGGTGGGGTGATGAAAATAGCATATTCTATAGTTTAAAGATTATGACAGTTTTTATTCCTAAACTTTGACTATCAACTTATGAGTGCAAACCTGTCAGGTCTTCTCAGAATCTCAAGCTTCACTAAAGACCTGACAGGTTTATTCGCTTTATTTTAAGGAATAAAAACTAATTTTTAATTGCTCATAAAATATCACTAAAGTCCCTAATTTTCATCACCCCAGGTTGATGGGGTTTACATTCTTACGACAGGAATAAACTTAAATCTTTTGTTCCAGCCATTCAGCGCAATCTGAGGGTAATAGACGGCTTTTAGTTTGTTGATAAAGCTCAAGGTCTTTTGCGGTGAGGACATTAGCCCATCGACCATTAGTCCCTTTGTGAAAAAAAGATTCTGCACCTTTTTTCCAAAATTCACTAGAATCAATGTTAGCCATAAAATAGGCTTTCATTTTATTAAAATGGCTTTGCTCAGCAATTTTTTTAGCTTGTTGCAAGCTAATATCAACTTGAATGAACTCGGCAATTTTAAGAACTTGAGCAAGTAAATTGCTTTTAAGCTCGTTATAGTGAACAAATAACACATTATCCAAATGATAATAAGGCCACCATGTAGCAGTATGATGAAGATTAGACCAAAAGGGATAACCCTCGCTTTCCCAGTCAAACCATCCGCGTGTAATCCAGTCTTGCCAGGCTCGTTGAATATCACCATGCCATTGAGGAAAAGGATTTCCTGGCTGTTCGGTGTTCAACATTTGGTATGCTTCATCAGTAAACGAAGACCAATGATTAATCATTGACATAAATACATCTCTGGCATCCCTGCCTACAACGATATAACGAGTATTTTCTGAAAATTGTATTCCGTCTTTAGGTAAATGAGATTTTAAAAAACGTCGATGAGATTGTTGTTCAAGGTTTTCTAACAACTCATCTGTTGTAGAACAAAAACGACAATCAACCCATGAACTTATTTTTCCAGAATAAAGCGGAGGATTAGGCACGGTTAAAAACAATAATTGATAAACAATAAATTGAGTCCAAGTTGTTCCAGATTTATAGGAAGTCGTAATCACAATATCGTCATCGCGGGGAATAATGTTTTGCCAACGAGTGGAATCAAGAAGATGATTTTGATAAACTCGGGGTGAAGCTGTTGTTATTATAGAAGTCATTGATATTCCTTAATGTGAAAAATATTATTTTAAGTTACTCAGGTTCAGAAAGCTTAGAATCACCTTTTGCATCCTGTTCAGGTTTATCCAGAAAAGAATAACCCAGACTGACTAATAAACTGGAT
This sequence comes from Methylococcaceae bacterium, assembly GCA_030626845.1. GTDB lineage: Bacteria > Pseudomonadota > Gammaproteobacteria > Methylococcales > Methylomonadaceae > WTBX01. The sequence continues at coordinate 1,928 of DAOUTG010000103.1, read as the reverse complement.
ATATTAAGAACCATAATACTGCCCATTCCCCAACCTGCCAGAAAAATAGCACTCATTCCAAAAACAGTGCTGCTCAACATGATTCCTAACTGGTTGTTCATGTGTCGATGAAACCCTTCCGCTAATTTGAACATCTTTGGTAAATGGCTAATACCCTGATCTAACAGCACAATCTGAGCAGTATCTGTTGCGATATGCGAGGCTCCCGATAAAGAAACAGAAACTTGAGCTTGCTTCATGGCAATGGCATCATTAATTCCATCACCCACATAGCAAACAAAAGCTCCTTTTTCTTGTAATTGTTTAATTCGAGTGGCTTTCTCATCTGGCAAGACTTGAGAAAAATAATTGTCAATACCGAGTTCTTTAGCCAAACGGCGTGTGGGGGCTTCGTTATCGCCCGAGATAATGCAAGTATGCTTAATTTGAGAGAGTTGTTTGAGTTGTTCTATGACCGCTTTTGCTTCTGGACGTATAGTTGGAAGCAGTTCAATTGCACCAATCAATCTTCCGCCTACAGCAATCATTACCAGACCATGACCTTGTTCGGAAGCCATAGCTTGAAGTGTTTCGCCTTTGCCCGATAAAGAAATTTGCTCCCGCTCCATAAAACGGACACTGCCTACTAAAATAGATTGATTATCAAGAACAACCTTAACGCCATACCCCATTCTGCATTCGCTGTGTTCTGGAACAGATATAGATAGATTCCGCAGCTTGGCTTCTGCAAGAATAGCTTGTGCTAAAGGATGGCTTTGTTTATGTTCCGCAACCGCTGCAAAATATAAAATTTCAGATTCATTATAGTTTGATAAACAATAAATAGACCCAATATGCGGCTGATCCTCTGTAAGTGTGCCTGTTTTATCAAAAACCAGTGTATCTACTTGTTTTAATAACTCCAAAGAACGACCATCCTTAATCAAAATACTTTGTTCGGAAGCTTGATTAAGGCGTTTTAATAAACTAATTGGTGCCGAAACCGAAAGACGAGTTTTAGGATGAATAAAGAGAACCGCAATCGCAGAACTAAATCCCAGCATAGGCCAGGCGAGAGCAGAAGTAATTAAAGCAGGATAAACCAAATGTCTGGAAAAGGTTTCTGCGCGTAAACTTGTAAGAGATTTATATTCTGCGGTCTGATTAAGAATTTCTGCAATTTTCATTGCACTGGTTTCAGCACCTGCTTTATCGACCTGAATATGAATTTTACCTGACAAAATCAGCGTCATTGCAAGCACGTCTTCGCCTTCTCCTTTTTCCACAGGAATAGACTCACCCGTAAGCCGATGTTGGTCAATACCTGCCATGCCCCAAATAATATGCCCATCAGCAGGAATAACTTCTCCTGCACTCACGACCAAAATATCTCCAGATGCCACCTCAGATAGCGATAACTCAATTTCTACCCCTTCTTTTAATAACCAAACCGTTTTCGGTACTTGTTCAAAAATATCCATTAATTGCAAATGTGATTCATGTAACACTCGTGCATTTAATGAATCTGATAGCCTAAATAATAAGGCCAATAAACTGGCAATAAAAAGACGTTGACCAATGATTGTGCCCATTAATGCTATTGCCAACAATGTCTCAATATCTACTCGCCGTTGTTTTAATAAATCCCAACTAACAAGAAAGATTCGCCTATTAGGATAAAGAAATAAAGGAATAGCAAGATAGGCCAAAGGAAGATAGAGGAAGCCGCCTATACCCGATAAAATCACCGCCATAGACAGGCAAACGGTCTCATGTGGTTTTATTCGCTTGGATTCCAACTTATCATTCAAATAGGCACCAAGGCTTTTTTGTATCTACTTTAAATCTCAGGGTAAAGATAAAATTTCTAAAATAGATTTGACAACATATCATAAAAGAACGAACATTTACATACTTTGAATATCCACGACCTACAGGCTGAAACTAAC
>DAOUTG010000082.1 GCA_030626845.1 Methylococcaceae bacterium | reverse complement strand
ATTAATGGGGATTATTCACAACTTTGCGTATTATGCCATCGAATGCAAAATCCTGTAGAAGATGCCCTTTTAGATACAGGTAATGGCTTATCGGGGGTTCATTTGACAGGGGCAGATGAAGATTGCCGCCAATGTCATACCCATGGTAGAGCCGTACAAGTTGGCTTATGAAGATTTATTTAGGCTTTTTATTATTGTTATTTAGTTTTCATGCAAATAGTTTTGAATATATTAATAAAGAAGGCAAAAAACGAGAAATACCTGAATTACATCATATTTTAGATGTCCCACTATTAGATAAAATGAAGCCGCCTAAAGAATTTGAATTAGGTGAAAATAGAACTTTACAATGTATCACTTGTCATGGCATAGAGGATATAGAAGATACCCCGATTGATGAGGTTGATAAAGATCATGATAATTTTTTACGCGGTGGACGTTATCGAAAATTAACCGATTTTTGTTATAACTGTCATCAAAAAGAAGCCAATACCCGCAATAATATTCATATTTTATTAGATGAGCAAGATCAAATTATTGAACATAAATGTAAATATTGTCATGAAGAAGTCCCCGATCAAAATAAAGAAAAAACATTAGATGAGATTAAATTAAGGCTACCTGCTGAAATACTTTGTTATGGCTGTCATTTAAAAACACCGCATCTAAATTCAATCGACCATTTAGTCGAACTGAAAGATAAAAAACTTAAACAGTGGAAACACACCACTAAAGAAAAAAATATTTATATGCCCTTAACAAAAAAGGGAAAAATCATGTGCGTAACCTGTCATGCACCGCATCAAAAAGGGATTTTAAAAGCCAGCTTACCCGCAGCAAAACAAGTGGAAGATGTGGCGTTAAAAGAGGGGATTCTCTATAAAAAACATCCTTGGGCAGAAGTTTATGAAACTGATAAAAAAATTCGTTTAGCCGAATTTAATCAAAAAACAGGTGAAAATTTAACGTTAGAATACAAACGAATAAAAGCAGAAGTTTTATTACGATTACCTGCTAAAAATGGTGAATTATGCTTAAGTTGCCATACGTTTGACTATTAACCCCCAAAATAGATAAATTGAGTGTCCATGCGTATCCTTAATAATATTAAAGCGATTCCCTTCGTTCAGAAATATCGCTATGCGGTGATATTAATTTCAAGCTTAAGTTTTCTAGGGCCATTAGCTTTTCTACCGCAACTGGTGGGAAACGATGATTTATGTGGTGTACTGTGTATGCGGCGTTTTTATCTTTATTTTCCAGGCATGACCTTTGAAGATTTTTTCACCCACATAAACGTTGCCTTTATTGGGGTTATTGCCTTTGCACTAATCTTATTAACCACCTTTTTTTATGGGCGACTTTGGTGTTCCTTTCTTTGTCCTGTGGGTGGATTAGCCGAATTAGGCAGTCGGATGTTAAATGACCGCTGGAAAATTGAATTTCGCTCATTGCCTCAAGTTCAAATTCGTTATGGTTATTTTGCGGTTTATTTAGTATTAATGCCTTTACTTGGGATTAGTGCCTGTACCTTATGTAATTTTATTACCATTCCGCGTTTAATTGAAGCCTTACAAGGTGAATATCGGGGTATGGTTTATATTATTTCATCGGTTGGTTTAGTTAATTTGGGATTACTTTTTATTTTAGGTTTTTTTGCTAGTAAAGGGCGGGCTTATTGTCAGTTTCTATGTCCGATTGGAGCGGCAGATGGGTTAGTTAATCGACTGGGCGCAAAATTTAATTTTACTCATCATATTCGCGTTGAAAAAGAACGGTGTACAGGGTGTAATGTCTGTGCGCGAGCGTGTATGTGTGGGGCGATTAAAATGGTTGACCGTGTAGCTGTCGTCGATCAATTATCGTGCATGTCTTGTCATGATTGCGTTGATGTTTGCGATTGGAATGCGATTGAATGGACACCCGCTTCACGTCATAAAGAACCTAAGCGGATTAAAAAGCACGTACAGATTTTCCCCGATCCTAATTGGCAGTCCATTAATGTACATGATAAACCTAAAATCAATATAGCTTCCAAAAAAATTAGTAGATTACGTTTAATTAATGGATTAATTTTCAGTTTTTTTATTTCTTTTATTGCCGTTACATCAGTAATGGCGATGGTTTAATCATCTTTTATCATTTTTTAATTTTTGATGCGACTATTTATTCAAGCTCAAAGTATTATTTTACAAGCTATTATTGTTTATTTTTTAATTGCAGGGACATTATATGCTAATGAACGTCATAGTGATCCTGATGGATGCCTGTCTTGTCATGCCTTGAAAGGGTTGCAATTTATTGATAAAGAAGGCTTATTACGCGTCAGCACCATTGATGAATCACATTACTATAGTTCCCTGCACGGCAGTGTTCCTTGCAAAGATTGTCATCGCAAAATAACCCACTACCCTCATGAAGTTGAAAATGGCTATGTTGATTGTGCTGAATCTTGTCATGTCAATGAACCTTCATCAGGGGAGGCTTATACGCATAAGCCGATTGTTGAAGAATTTGAAAAATCGGCGCATGGACAAGGATTAATCAAAGATTTTGCGGGGGGAAATCGTCTAAAAGAAGAATTAGAGGAGGTTAATCCCTCTTGTCGTCGATGTCATGCAAATACCGCTTATATTGCTGAAGATCAAATGGAGCAATTTAAAACCGCTTTTATGCACACTGAAACAGAATGCGGTACTTGTCATCAAGGGGATGTTTGGCGCGATCAATTTGGCGGGCATATATTAAGACGATTAGTGGGTTCACGCTGGAAAAAAGAAGGGAATAATAAAATGTGTGTAGATTGTCATGCCGATAGTGAACGCATGACCAAAGTTGAGCTAGAAGACCCTGAGACAAAAGAAAAACATAAAGTAGATTCACGTTGGATAAACTCCACCGAAAGTTATGACCGAACTTTACATAGTCGGATATTAAAAACAAAAATAGAGGCGGGGGCATCGTGTATGGATTGCCATGCACCGACAGAACAAGGAAAGTTTCGCCATAATATTTATCGTGATGAAGATAAACGCTCGGCAACCCATCTTGATAATTTAGCAGAAACCTGCGCCCAAAGTGGTTGTCATGAATTTGCGCGAGCACCGCTTAATGCAGGTTTTGTAGAAACTGATTTACATGATGTTGACCAACTTGAAATTAAAAGCTGGCTCAGTTTAATTGACAGTGAACGTTTAGAATCAAACTGGCAACGTGCTTTTTATATTGTTGGAATAGTGGTGATAGTTTTTATGTTTGGTGCTTTTATATGGTTATTTACAGGGATTAAAGCGAAAAAACAAAGCCCTATTTTAGGCGGGGAATCTTTTGAAAAAATCATGATTGGTCGAAAAATACGAAAAAAACCTAAAAAGAAGCCCGTCGTTAAGAAAAAAGCAGCCTCCGTTGTTAAACCAGAAGTAAAAGTACCCCCTGCTATTAAGCCAGAAGTAAAAGCCCCTTCTGTTGTTAAACCAGAAGTTGAAGCACCCCCTATTGTTAAATCAGAAGTAAACGATAATTCTATCGAAAAAGCTGAATCTAATAGTGATAAAGGTAAACCCTCTATATGAAAATCATAAAATGGAAACAAAGCTTAACAATTGTTAGTTTGATTTTTGGATTACCTATCGTTTACGCTAATGAGTCACCACTCATTGTTAAATTAATTGAAGCAGCTCAACCAACAACTGATGAGATTGCTCAAGCTAAAAAAATATTAAAGATTAAAAAAGAAATAAAATTATTAGATAATTTAACTTTAGCCCCATTTCATAAACGTGATAAATCGCCCATTAAAAATACAGAGCAAGTTTATTGTAATAGTTGTCATTTACCCTTGCCACATTCTAAAAGTTTGCGAACCCGTACCTTTATGAACATGCACAGTGAATATATTGCTTGTGAAAGTTGTCATTTTAAACCTAAAAAGATCAAATTAACTTATCGCTGGTATGATTACCAAAAAAATACCGAGGCAGATAAACAACAAGGGCGTTTACATTCAGGTCGGTTAAAAAAGGATCAATCGCCTTTAATAGCCAGAACAGGGCAAATAAAAATCGCGCCTTTTTTTGAAAATAAACCTATATTAATTAATAGCACTCATAATTTTTCAAAAACCTTACAACAGCGTTGGAAAAAAGCAGATTTAAATGAAAAATCTCAAATTCAGGCTCAAATTCATCAACCTTTAACAACCAAGGGAACAGAATGTGTTGATTGCCATACTTCAGAACAAGATTTACTTGATTTAAGTTCATTAGCCGATTCACCTAAACAGGGCAAGGCTATTCAAAAAAACACCATCGCCAATTTTTTCAAACATTACAAACCTGAAAAACCCCTAGCCGCAGGTGAATTACCCCCATTGGAACAGCGCATTAAAATGACCGATTTACTTAACTAGTACCGCTTTCTTAAAGTTATCTATAAAATGATTTTGCATTCATGCTGAAAACTGGAATATAAAACATATTTTGTACGCCGAATATTTTTATAGATAACTTTAAGAATAGCGATACTAGCATTATCCTTTTAAGTGAGGATTTGACTTTTACATTAGCTGTATTACAATAAGTATTACGCAATAATACATAGTAAAACTATCATGCTTACACTTCGACTTGATACACAATTAGAACAAACCATTAATACACTCTCACATCAAATGGGGATTAGTAAATCTGAACTCATACGAAAAAGTGTCATAGAGTTTATTGAACGATTAGAAAAACCCTCTCCATGGGATTTGGGTGCAGATCTTTTTGGAAATTATGCTAGCGGACAAGATAATTTATCATCCGATAGAAAAGTATTAATTCAAGAAAAATTAAACGAAAAACATAAAAAATGAAAAAAGTGTTGATTGATTCAGGGCCTCTTATTGCATTATTTGACCGTTCTGATCGTTATCATACAGCGTCTGTTGAGTTTATAAAAAACAATCACCATGAACTGGTTACAACACTTGCCTCTATTACTGAAACCCTTCATTTACTTAATTTTAACAGACAAGCTCAAATAGATTTTCTAGCTTGGGTTAATACGGGCGCAATAACATTGGAACAAATAACTGTTGAAGATTTATTACCCATAAAGAAATTAACCCTAAAATATGCCGATTTACCGATGGATTTTGCAGATGCCTGTCTTGTTTTTATTGCAGAAAAATTAAACATAAATGAAATAGCAACCATTGATAGAGACTTTGATGTTTATAGACTAAAAGGTAAAAAACCTTTTACAAGGCTTATTAAAAGAATAACCTGAAATTCTATATCATAGCCCTAACCATTCAAAATTATCCATGAATAAACACCCCTTGTTATTTTTATTCCTGCTTTGCTTAAGCATTACCGTTTCAGCAAACACAATCCCTGTCGTTAATAAACTGGTTAAATTCCAAGGAAATTTACAACAACCCAGTGCGGTTGCTATTTCTGAAAAAGGTCAAGTTTATGTTTTAGATGGCGCAAATCACCGTGTAGTGGTTTTTTCTGAAACAGGTCAACGTTTATTTGAATTTGGTGCAAAGGGGAAAAATGGCTTAGATAAGCCCATGGATATTAGCCTTTTCGGACAACAAATTGTCGTTGCGGATACAGGATTAGAGCGATTAGTCATTTATGACTTAAAGGGAACGTTTATTAAAGAAATTGAATTAGATAACGGCGGTGATGAAAAAATAAGCCAGCCTGTCCCTATTTCTGTTTTTATGGATGAAACCCATATCTATTGGGGAGATCGCCCTAATCATAGAATTTGTAAAACGGATCTAAAAACAGATATGTTAGTACAATGCTTTGGCGAACGCGGTGAAACTGAGGGTTTATTTCAATATCCGTGGCAAATAGCCAGTGACCGTGATGGTTATTTACATATTGTTGATGTCCTTAATGGACGCATTCAAGTTTTTCATAAAACAGGTAAGGTTTTTTCGCAAACCTCACGTTTTGGTTTAAATGATGATGAACTCTATCGCCCTAACGGGATTGCCATTGATAATACCGATACCGTTTTTGTGAGTGACAGTTATTTTGGTACAGTCTCTTTATTTAAGAACAATAAATTTTTAACCCCATTAAGAATGTCCAATGGTTCACTCTTGAAATTTAAAGTGCCTGTAGGGGTTGCGTTACATAAAAATTATCTTTATGTAGCTGATGCCGAAGAAAATAGTGTTTATCAAATAAGCCTTAACTATGTTGATGAAAAAACACTCAATTTAAAGCCGATTAAAAATAACACGCATTCAATTTCGCAGAAAAACTGTGTCACTTGTCATTTATCGTGGGCAAAAGAAAAGCAATTAACCAGTCAACATTACAAAGAGGAAGTCTTACCTGTTGCTTCATTTGAAATGTGTTATAGCTGTCATCATGGGGTCATTTTAGACTCTCGATTAATGATAAAACATGATGGGCAGCATCCGAGTATTTATGATCCTAAAAAAGATAAATTAACCCTTAAGGAAATGAATAAGCGTGAAGATGACATGCCCAAAGAATTTCCCATCACTAAAAATAAAGAAATGTTATGTACCAGTTGTCATACACCGCATAACAGTGATGAGGGGACGGAAACGCTTTATGTTGAACATAAAAACGCATGGATGCGGGTCAGCAGTAGAGACGGTGATTTATGCGAACGTTGTCATGAATCGAAAATTAAAAATGCGCGGGAATTTGATAAGAAAAATCGAGGCATTAATCACCCCCTCGCGATTAAATTAGAAGTTCCCTCTAAAAAAAATGAAGTGGGTTATGCGACCGAAAAAGAATTACAAAAAGGCTTACCCGATGATTTGAAAAAAGCCTTAGCCAGTTTAAGTACCCAAAACCAAATTATTTGCCAAAGTTGCCATCAAGTACATGGGGGTAAAGGCAACGATTTATTAGCAATCACCAAAGATAAAGGTGCGTTATGTGTGCAATGTCATGCTAAACAAGATTCTAAAGATGAGAAGGATGCGCGGCGTAAAGGCATTCATCCTGTTAATGTCAAATTAGAAAAACCGATTAAACGTAAAGGCGAAAAAATAGCGAAAGTCACTTGTGATAGTTGTCATAAAGTGCATAACGGCCGTTTAGGGACGGATTTATTGCCTAATTACATGAAAAAATCCGAAGATTTATGTATGGATTGTCATGAACGTCAACATGCCAAAGATGAAAAAGAAGCCTTGAAAAAAGGCGTTCACCCCACGAATGAAAAATTAGAAGAACCTGTCAAGATAGGGGGGCAGAAAATTCATAAACTCGGGTGTTTAAGTTGTCATAGCATTCATGAGGGTAAGCCTAATACGCCGTCTTTATTAGAAGAATATAAACAAGATGAAATCTGTAAAAATTGTCATAAAAAATATTTTGCCAAAGATAAAAAAGAAGCGATCAAAAAAGGGATTCATCCCACGCATCAAAAATTAGAAGAAGCGGTGAAAATTGGCGATCATAAATTTAAGCAATTAACCTGTTCAAGTTGTCATAGTGTACATAAAGGTAAGAAAAATACGCCAGCTCTCGTTCAAGAATACAAAAAAGATGAGTTATGCAAAAACTGTCATAAAAAATATTATGCTAAAAATAAAAAAGAAGCGATCAAAAAAGGACTGCACCCGACGCATCAAAAATTAGACGAACCCGTTAAAATTGGTGATAACAAAATCAAAGTATTAGGCTGTGCCAGTTGCCATAGTGTGCATGAAGGTAAGAAAAACACACCCGCTCTTGTTCAAGAATACAAAAAAGACGAATTATGTAAAAACTGTCATAAAAAATATTTTGCAAAGGATAAAAAAGATGCCCTTAAAAAAGGCATTCATCCGATGAATCATAAATTGGATAAAGCGATTAAAATTGCTAAAAAAGATGTACAACAAATGGGATGCTTAAGTTGTCATGTCATTCATGAAGACGGTGAACCTGATACCCCTGCGTTATTAGAAAAATATAAAAATGGTGAAATCTGTAAGCATTGCCATGAAAATAAACGCCCGATTGTGGGAACGGATCATGATTTACGGATTACGGCGAAAGATAAAAAAAATAAGCTTGATGAACTGCCTAAGGTGTCAGGCGTTTGTGGTACCTGCCATACTATGCACCGAGGCGACGGTAAACAGCCTCACTTATTTGCCGCTAAAATTGTCACGAATACCGTTAAAGAAAAAGATAATAATAAAAGCGATTCGGCTTTATTTGAAGAAGATAAATTATGCTTAAATTGCCATCAACAAAGCGGTATGGCAGAAAAAAGAGCGGTGAAATATTTCAGCCACCCTTATCGAGATATGATATTACGTTCTAATGAAAAGATTATGCCGTTATTAGGTAAACATGGAACGATTAAAGAGTTTGGTTCTATTGCCTGTATCACTTGTCATGAGCCCCATTTATGGCAACCGTTAATGGTTAATAAAAACCCTAAACCGTCATTTAATAAAAAGAATCTTGAAGGGACGGTTAAAAATAGTTTTTTAAGGCGTTTAGGCGTGGTTGATACGTTTTGTGTTGATTGTCATAGTCTTGAAGCCTTACCAAAATATAAGTATTATCACCATAAAGATAAAGTCAGAAATATTGGGGTTAATTATTTGAAGTGATAACCTGATTTTATTAACATGATGCTCCATAATGGGTATTTTCCTTAAATATCCATTGTTTTCTCAAATCAAGGAACGTTTAACTCTCAAGATTCGTAGGTTGGGCTGACGATAGGAAGCCCAACAATTACCGCTCAATATTACGATTAAAATGTTGGGCTTCGTTATCTCGCTACGCTCAATAAGCTTCAGCCCAACCTACGCGCTTGGTTATTTGCTGGTTGCTCCCAAGCAAACTGTCCAATACCTGGAGCAGGAGAAATAGCATACCATTTCTGATCATTCGGGTTAAAACGATATTCATCAATGAGGTATGGATCCTGATATCCTCCTAGGTTTTCAGCATAAATACTAGCCAAAACCCCAAAAACAGGAACACCAATAACCGTATTCATCCCGATTCCCACAAAAATCTTATTTAAAGCGCTCTGAGACATCTCTCTCTCCTAAATTTTTAAATTATTTGATAAATAAAAACAATAAGCCCAACTATACATATAAAACCAAATAATCCCACTAAAAAGGGGTTCTGTTTTTTTTTGCTATCAAACTTTCCAAAACTGATAATTTTTAAAATAAAACAACCAACCCAATAACATAATAATTCAGCTAAAAAATTAATTATTACATCAAACATCAAGTTCTCCTTTGACAAATTATTAATAGTCTTACCGTAGCTTTGTTATATAATTATTTTTTAATTGAATCTGTTGTTTTTCCTGTATCTTTAGCTTTTTTCCATTTACCATATTCTATTCTTCCAACGTGATTATTCCACTTATCCATGTTCCTACGTTCAGCGTTGATGTCATATGGTTTTTCAAATAAGTGGCGTAGTTCATTTAAATCTCCAAAATCTGAATCATTTAAATGGTGTTTTAGTGGCATAAGTAATTCCTTGGATGTTAGTGTGAATTATGGATTGATTTCAATTTTTCTTCCGCAGCAGCTTGTTCAAATGAAGCGACTCTATTTCGAATCTTAGATTCAATTTGCCGCCAGTGTTTTAACTCGTAAGATGGGTAAACATAGAATTTGTAGGATGGGTAGAGTGTAATGAGCGATAGCGAAATGGAACGAAACCCATCATTTAATGCCATCGCTTTGATGGGTTTCGCTATCGCTCTACCCATCCTACAAACTAACTTATTTTATTAATAAGGATAAAGGGGACGCAATCCTTTAAGGATAAAGGGGACGCAAGGATAAAGGGGACGCAATCCTTTTAAGGGAAAAATATCTATTCCCTTTTAGGTCTTACCATAGAACGAAACTGCACTAAAATTTTTGCCAACTGCTCAATAAAAGTATCAAAACCACACACAAGATAAATTTTTCTGAATAATACGCCGAATAAGGAGAAAGGGTCAAGTCTTTCTCGTTCCTAAACTCTGTTTGGGAATGCCAACCATCAAGCTCGGCTGGGTGTAAATTTTTACTTGTTTCATTAATTGCAAAATAATGACACACAAGCAAAACGCCAAAAACATCATCTCATTAAGCTGATTATCTATCCACCCAATTTTCAAGTGTAAGATTCGCTACCCGCCCAAATTCATTCGTATTATTATTGGTAACAAGCGTTAAACCCATTGCACAAGCATGAGCTGCAATCCAAAGGTCATTATTACCAATTGGCATCCCCAATTTTTCTAGTGAGGCACGTATTTTTCGTATCTACTTTAAATCTCAGGGTAAAGATAAAATTTCTAAAATAGATTTGACAACATATCATAAAAGAACGAACATTTACATACTTTGAATATCCACGATCTACAGGCTGAAACTAACGCCATTTATCAAGCAATCGCTCAAATGGAAAGTAGCGAAGCGCAGGATATTGTCAAAAAAATATTCAATCTTATTGAACGCTTAGCCAGTGATAAATTGTCTTTAGAAACTGAATTACAGCAACTTCGTGACGAGGTTAATCGCTTGAAAGGTGAGCAGGGAAAGCCTGATATCAAACCCAATAAAAATAATAAGGGTGATGATATTTCATCCGAAGACGAACGTAAAAAAGCACAAGTTGACGCGCAAAAAGAAACTAATAACGACACT
>DAOUTG010000045.1 GCA_030626845.1 Methylococcaceae bacterium | reverse complement strand
GTTGAAAACTAGATTTTCATATAAATGTTCCTTGTTTTTTACTTTTCAACCGTAGGTTCTACGGGGATAGCTTATTGTCTTTCAAGCTCTGGCTTAGTTTACTAAGCGAAACTAGAAATTGGGTAAGAATTAAATACTAACCTTATGTGAGTAAATTTAGGTAAGTTTTAAAGAACAGTAAATAGAAAAGCAAGTCATGCGATTTATAATTTAAAAATTTATTTCAGTTGAGATTATAATGGTAAATTTATAGACATAGGTAAACCTTATGACTTTTGATCAAATGAAACAAATACTGGCAGACACTGTTCGTATACAAAATGAAACCAGTAGAAAAATAGAAGAACAACGAAAAGAAGATCAACAACAACAAGAAATACAAAGAAAAGAAAACCAAGCATTACGAGCAATTCAAAAAAAAGATAGTGAAGAAGTTAATAAGCAACTAAGAGAATTAGGGCAACAAATCGGGGGGTTAGGTAAAAAAATTGGCAGTTTTACAGAAGGCTTGGCATTACCCTCTATGCAAAAAATATTACAAGGGCAGTTTAAAATGGAAGTTATCAGTCCAAGTGTAAGAGTCCGTAAAAGTGGACGCGAAATTGAAATTGATGTACTTGCTTATGCAAACAGTGCCGTCAATGAAGTTTATATCGTTGAGGTGAAAAGCCATCTTCGGGAAGAGGGAATCATTCAACTACAAAAAACAATTAAAAACTTCAGAACTTTTTTTCCAGAACATAGAGATAAAAAAATCTTTGGCATTATTGCGGCGATTGACATGCCAAAAACCTTAAAAAAACGCGCACTTGCATTAGGTCTTTATACCGCTATTATCCATGAAGAAGTTTTTTCAATAGAAGTCCCGAAACGTTTTAAAGCTAAAGCTTTTTAGTCATAAAAATTAACCCTAGAACTTTCATGAGCCGAAAAAATCGCCCCTATATTTTCTACGATACCACTAGTTCAGTTTGTTCAAGCTGTTTACGCCCTGTTGAGGCAAAAATTTTAATCAAAGAAAATGAGGTCTATTTAGAGAAATGGTGTCCCGCTCATAATACCGAAAGAGTTCTCATTAGCGATGATGCTGATTATTACCGCTTATGTCGTGAAGTATATCTTAAACCACCAGAAATGCCCATAAGCTTTGAAACCAAAATGGAATATGGTTGCCCTTTTGATTGTGGTTTATGCCCTGACCATATGCAGCATTCATGCGTTAGTGTTATCGAAATAACCGAACAATGTAATCTAAGTTGTCCTGTCTGTTATGCAGAATCTTCGCCAAATCATGGTAACCACGCATCACTCACCGATATTATTGCAATGCTTGATACGGTTGTTAAACATGAAGGCGAACCTGATGTATTACAAATTTCTGGCGGTGAACCGACAATACACCCCGATTTTTTTGCGATTCTTGATGCCGTTCGTGAACGACCTATTCGTCATCTAATGATTAATACCAATGGATTGCGTATTGCTCAAGATCCTGAGTTTGTTAAGCGTTTAAGTGAATATAAACCAGGAATAGAAGTTTATTTACAATTTGATTCTTTACAAACACAGGCGTTAAAAAATCTACGGGGTGCAGAGCTTGTCAAGACTCATCAAGCTGCCTTAGAACAATTAGAAAAATATAATTTGTCAACAACCTTAGTTATGACGGTTAAGCGAGGTCTTAATGATGATGAAATAGGAGAGGTCATTCAACATGCCTTGAAATGGCATTGTGTACGTGGGGTAAATATACAACCGATACAAGAGGCAGGGCGTGTGGAAGACTTTACTAAAGCACATCGGTTAACAGTTTCTGAAATTCGTCGAAAAATTGCACAGCAATCCAATCTATTTAGTTTAGATGATTTAATGCCTGTTCCTTGTAATCCCGATACCTTAGCAATGGCTTATGCGTTAAAACAGGGGCAGGAAACACTGCCTTTAACTCGTTGGTTAAAGCCTGCTGATTTATTAGCGGGTAATAAGAATACGATTGTTTTTGAACAAGAGACTACTTTAAAAAAACAATTATTTAAGCTATTTGCTACTAATTTATCACCTGATAATCAAAACAAGTGCCTTTCTGAATTATTATGTTGTTTACCCAAAATTTCAGGGAAAGGGCTTAATTATGATAATGTTTTTCGAGTTTTAATTGTTCAGTTTATGGATGCTCATAATCTTGATATTCGCGCTTTAAAAAAATCTTGCGTTCACATTGCTCAAGCAGAGGGTAAGCTTATTCCATTTGAGGCTTTTAATTTATTTTATCGGGGAGAACGCGCGTTAATTACAGAAAATATTCGTCAAGAAATTGCAGGATGGACAAAGCAGAGGCAGAAAGTTACTGAAAAAATGATTGATCTATAAAAAGCAGACTATTTTTTGGAGGCTGCGACCAGAATCGAACTGGTGTAGATGGCTTTGCAGGCCACTGCATAACCACTTTGCTACGCAGCCTTAAAAACAAGATAAATAAAAAGCCGCAAAATTGGCGGCTTTTTAAGAATTTTTGGAGCGGGAAACGAGATTCGAACTCGCGACCCCAACCTTGGCAAGGTTGTGCTCTACCACTGAGCTATTCCCGCATTAGAACTTATCTGGGTATTATGACCTTAAAAAAATTTATTGTCAATACCTTTATTGAATATCAATGGCAAGTACCCAACCTTTTCTTCCCAAACAATTACCATCGCTTAAAACTTCAACTTGAGCAAAAGCGTCTTTTTTTCCAGCAAAATTTTGAAAATCAAGAATTTTAATTGATGTTCCTGCGGGTTGTTGCTTACAAGAACGGTCACTTCCTTCTTCTTCACTATCATCAAAAGCAGAAATTCCAGGAGCGGCAACCATACTAATAGATGATTTTACATTATTATTACTATTAGCCCCTTGTAGGCTATATTGTTGTCCTATAGATAAATTTTTAGAAGCGGTTTGTGGAAGTTTATTACTACTGCCAGAACTCATAATAACGATTAATACAACAACGACAATAGCAGCTATTGCACCAAAAAAAACTTTAGGGTTAGAATCTTTTAAACCCATCGCGGTATTCAATAAATTATTTGTATCTTCTGTTGTATTATCAACGATGTTTTCAACATTTTCAGTACTTTCATTCTCAGTTTTTTCAGAATCACTCATTTCATTTCCTCTTGAATATTAATTATTATTATAGGTATATTAATGGATAAAGTAACCATGATTTTCAATTTTTACACATGGTAACGGCTTGTCGTATTATGAACGGGGGTTATTATAATTTCATTTCTAAATAAAATCATAGCCTTTCTTTTCTTTTGACACTTTTTCCGTTTTAGTTTTAGTTTTAGTTTTTCGTTTACACTCAAACTGCCAGTAACCTAAACCGATATTTTTTTTATTCCGAAGTTCAACCCAAAATATATCCGGTGATAAGGTTAATTCAATGACATTGCTTTCCTTGAGCAGATAAGAATCAACAATAATAAAGCGCCTTTCTTTATTATCATCTTTTTTTGTGTAAAATAATGCTTTTTGCAATACATTCTTATCTTTATTACCTTCCAGTGTATAAGAAACTGCATAGATTTTAGATGCAATTAACTTAATTTCAAAATCTAATTTGTTACTTTTATGTTTAGGCATGATTATTTTATCAACCTTACCTAAAGATCGCTGATTTCGAGGACTATCTATTTTTCTAAAACTAACCAAACTACCCGTAGAAATTAGCCCCTCTTTTTTAAAGTGACAGGATAGCGCTCTTTCAGAAGATGATTGTGCTAAATATTCTAAATCTTGATCTTGCGATGATTTGTCTGAGTGCTGCAACTCATAGGTTGTTTCTAAACCAATTGAAAAAATTCGGTCTAAACGATTAACAAAACAAGGCATCCCATGCAGTTCTGTCCCTATCCATCGTTGTTCTAAATAGTCAATCAATTCATGGGGAAGTTTTTTTGTTTTTTCGCCTGGAATATTAATTGGGTTAAAACGAACACTTTTTTCATTGACCATTTTATCACGCTGTTCCATCGCTTTATAAAGTTCAGTGAAATTAATATATAATTTACAAGAATTAGATACTTGTTCTATTCGCTCAAATTCAGGTGGCGCATCTTCATCCACTAGAACCACGCATTGCAACATCTGCATACTCACAGGTTTTTTTTGTAGATAAGCTAGACTACTAAATTTACCTAAAAAACTATAAACTTGCTGTACTTCTTTTTGCATTAAGCCACCTGGGTCTGTCAGGCTTAATAAAAGTATCTGAATGTAATTTTCTTCCGCAGTGCTTGCATCACTGGGATTATCTAAATCATCGGGGATTTTTGTATTATTTTTTTTAACTTTAATACTGAGTTTGTAAAGTGAATGTAAATCTATCCATATCCAGTCGGGAACAGGTAAACACATCATATAATGAGTAACAACAATATTACCCAAACCTTTTATAGTTCTCTGAATCGCCAAAGCCGTATTTTTACCTTGAAACCAGCCTACGCCACGCTTGGTTAATTCTTTTACTACTGCCCAATAACTAATGGTAAACTCTTTCTCAATAGAAACAATAACTTCAAGAATTTTCCGCTCATTTTCCCCTTTAGGAAAGCCCATTTTACAAAGTCTTATTCGTAAATAATCTTCTATTTCAAAAAAAATAGGTCTTAATGTTTCTAAGGTGTCAAGCCTTAACTGCACATCCATTGATGTTTTATTAAAAGTTCTAATAAAATCATGAAATAATCGCGTTGTTAAACCTTGATTTGCCGTTGGTAAATCAATAATCCATTGATTTAGCGTTTCTTCTTCATAAAGTTTTAGATGTTCTGAATTTTTTTGTTGTGAAGGAAGAACAAGAAAAAAAGAGTTTTTCACAAGCTTCTCATAGTAAATTAGGGGGATTAAAGATTTACTCGTAGATTCAAACTTAGCTTCCAGAGTAGTTTTCGGGTATAACTTTAGGTTAAATGGTTTACACTATTTTCTTAAGGATACCTCAACTAAATAATCCGTCAATTTTAAATTATATTATTGTCGGGTCATCACTAAAATTATGTTAAATTTCTAATTAAGGGCGTTAAAAAATTGCTAAAAAACCTTAAATTTAAATGGTATCTAGCAATAAATACGAACCTGTTTTATCAAGTATTAATTAAAACCGTGATTCTAATCACAAATAATGAGTATAATATATTTTATAAAACGATGGGAAATACTTTTTAAAATTAAAATTGCAGTTTTTTAAACAGTAATTTTTTAACTCAATTATTTTCATCGAAGATGAAGACATGGTTACCCACTCATCTCGACCAAGTTACTCTCCTAACCATGAATAAAATAGCCTATAATTTATCTTTTTAGAAATTGTGAACCCCTTCATTATTTAAGGGAATAAGCACAATTAATTACTTAATTTTACTTTATCAAAGTTTTGTATATGCCAATAACATTAAACCAGTTTTGTAGCATAACCTTATTGCTAATTTTTTTTAGCACTAACCTCTTTGCACATGGTGTAGATAGTAATACCGAGCATTTCTTACGGGGACAACAAGGATTAGCCATTATGCCATTCCTCTATATTGGTGCAAAACATATGGTCACAGGCTATGACCATTTATTATTTTTAGTGGGGGTTATTTTCTTTTTATTTCGCACCAAAGATATATTAATTTATGTGAGTTTATTCACTATTGGGCATAGCATTACCCTGCTATTTGGAATATTAAATAATATAGCCGTTAATGCCTATCTTATTGATGCTATTATTGGCTTATCCATTGTTTATAAAGGCTTTGATAATTTGGGTGGTTTTAAATCATTATTCGGATTTCAACCTAATACTAAAATTGCAGTGATTATTTTTGGGTTATTTCACGGCTTTGGTTTAGCGACAAAATTACAAGATTTTAATCTGCCTCAGCAGGCTTTATGGAAAAACCTATTAGCCTTTAATATAGGCGTAGAAATTGGACAATTTATTGCTTTATTCTTTATATTAATCGCGCTTGGGTTCTGGAGACGACATAAAACTTACTATAGCTTTGCAACGACAACCAATACTTTGTTAATGACAGGGGGGCTAGTTTTATTTGGTCACCAGCTCACAGGCTATTTTATAGGCAGCTAAATAATGAATGAATATACTCCTCCCGTACCATCGTTAAAAAATCTTTTTATTTCCACACTGTTAGCAATAATTTTAGCAATAATTATTCTAACTACGGCTATTTTACCTGCTGAATATGGCATAGACCCTACAGGTTTGGGTGAAGTTATGGGCTTAACCGTACTTGCACCTGCTAAAAAATCAGCGCTTAGTGTTACAGCAGACAGCCCTCCCAGTTCTTCTGCTGATATTAGTATTAAAGAAATAGACCCAAAACTAGTAGAAGAGCAAATGGCAATGCTTAGACAAGAAGCAAAAGCTTCATGGAAAGATACAGTGACGATTACTATCCCGCCTCTCAAAGGACTTGAATATAAGTTTTATCTTGAAAAAGGGGATAATTTAGAATTTGAATGGGAAAGTGAGGGTGCAAGAATTCATTTTGATTTTCATGGTGAGCCCAAAGGGGATACCACGGGTTATTTTAAAAGTTTCAAAATAACTACAGATAATAAATCAAGCGGTACATTAACCGCACCTTTTACAGGTTCTCATGGTTGGTATTGGGAAAATAAAACTCAAACACCTGTAAAAATATTCTTGAAAACAAAAGGAATTTATCAAATATTAGGTGTAATGTGACCGCTGATTATATTTTTCCACGCCACCCAAAGACCGATTAAAAAAATTATGGAAATTTTTGTAGTAAAAGATTTTATAAAGACAACTGAGAATTTATATTTTGCAGTCATTAAAGGGGGCGTAGAAAATGGCAAAATATTAGCTTGCCTTCGATATATATTTAAAAATGGGAATTGGAAGAAATTTGATACGCTAACAGGCAATGAGTTTTTACAGCAACATTACCCTCACTATCTTTATTATTCAGCTCTAATTGACGCACAAATTCACGGAATTGCAGTTCAAAATATTGTCACTCATTATCAACCGCGTGAACGCTTACAAATATTATTACAAAATTTTCCAAAAGATGCTGTTCTCGCGGATTTAATTGCGTTATGCCAACTTTTTTCAGCCAATGGGCTTGATGTAACACAAATGGGGATAACAGGTTCATTATTAATCGGTTCACAAAACCATTCATCTGACATTGATTTAGTTTTTTATCAACGTGATAATTTTAATCAAGCCCGACAGCTTACCGCTAAATTAATCACTGAAAATAAATTACACTCACTTAATCATGCACAATGGCAACAAACATTTGTTCGCCGCAATTGTGAATTAAGTTTTGATGATTATTTATGGCATGAACGACGTAAAAATAATAAAGTTCTCATCAATGGGCGCAAAGTAGATCTTACCCTTTCTCAATTAGTAATTGATTCTAAAAACTATTCTAAACAAGGAAAAATCACATTAAGAGTAAAGATTACTGATGATAGCCATAGCTTTGATTACCCCGCTAAATTTTTAATTGACCATCCTAAAATTAGTGCCATTATTTGTTTCACAGCAACTTATAGCGGTCAAGCACAAACAGGCGAATGGGTTGAAGTTTCAGGACAATTAGAAAAAGCCGATGATGGTTATCAACAAATTATTATTGGCTCTGACCGAGAAGCTAAAGGTGAATTTATTCGGGTTATTCGTGCATAAGATTCGGATATTATTAAGTTCTTAATTCTTTTTCCCTAAACACAAGACTTTTTCAAAATATAATGATTCCAGAAACAACAAATTTTTTAAAAATAGACCACCACAGCGTTATTTCCTCCGACCTTGAAAAATCTAAATTCTTTTATAATCAAGTAATGGGATTAGAAATAGATCATCAACGACCTGAACTCAAATATGATGGTGCTTGGTTTAAAGTCACCGAAGGCGTTGCTATTCATTGTTTATGTCTCCCTAATTATGACCCTGTAACGGGACGACCTGAACATGGTGGAATGGATAGACACGTTGCTTTAAGAACGGATGATTTTGCCCCATTAATTTCTCAACTTGAAAAGCACCATGTTTTTTATAGCAGAAGTAAATCAGGGCGTGCGGCTATTTTTTTTAGAGACCCAGATGGTAATGCTATAGAGGTGATTGAAAACTAATTTGTGTTAAAATGCCGTTTTTTGTCAGCAATGACTTATTTTTAAATCTGATTGAATGGAACTGTGAATGCTAAATGAAGCATGTACTTATGTAATTTTTGGAGCAACGGGGAATTTATCCCGCGTTAAATTAATGCCCGCGCTTTATCATTTGGAAATGGAAAATCGTCTGCCAGAGGGGAGTAAAATTTTAGCCGTTGGACGACGTGATTGGGGTAATGATAAATTAATCGCCGAAGTACGAGAAATGATTGAAGCAAAGGCGAGAGGTGGAATAGACGAAGAACTTTTTAAACGCTTTTCTGCAAGACTTTCCTATTCAAAAGTTAATATTGATGTCGCCGCTGATTATTTAAAACTCGCTCAAGAATTAAATGATAACGGTCATTATCCCAGTAATATGGCCTTTTATCTTGCCATTAGCCCTGAGTATTTTGCCGATGTCATTGAAAAATTGAGTAACGCACAATTATTAGAAGAGTCCAGTGGCTGGCGTAGAATGATTATTGAAAAGCCCTTTGGTTATGATTTGGAAAGCTCACAAGCCCTTCAAAAACGAATTTCTCGTTATTTAAAAGAAGAACAGATTTATCGTATCGACCATTATTTAGGTAAAGGAACAGTACAAAATGTCTTAGTATTTCGTTTTGCCAATATAATGCTAGAGCCTATATGGAATCGTCATTATATTGACCATATTCAAATTACACACTCTGAAGAAATGGGCATCGGTAGTCGGGCTGATTATTATGATAATGCAGGGGCAATGCGGGATATGTTGCAAAGTCATTTATTGCAACTTTTAACTCTAGTCGCTATGGAGCCTCCTGCTTCTATGGATGCAGAATCTTTACGTGATGAAAAAGTTAAAGTTTTAAAATCTATTCGCCCTATTCCTAAACAAGCGGTCAATGCTTACGCCTCAAGAGCGCAATATTCAGAAGGCATCGTTAATGGCGAAAAAGTAAAGGGTTATTTACAAGAAGAAAATGTTCCCCCAGACAGTGTCACTGAAACCTATGCGGCGATGAAACTTTATGTTGATAATTGGCGTTGGCGTGATGTACCCTTTTATTTACGCACGGGAAAACGGATGGCAAAAGGGCAGTCCAGTATTTCAATTTGTTTTAAACAACCGCCACTACAATTTTTCCAAGATACGCAAGTACAATGTATGAACCCAAACTGGCTTTTATTGGGCATACAACCTGAAGAATGTATTCGTATGGAAATGACCGTTAAAGAACCAGGTTTGGAAATGCGTACTCGAACAACGAGTCTTGATGCAAGCTTTAGAAATAAAAATGAAACCCATACCGATGCTTACGAAGATTTATTACTCGATGTCATTGAGGGAGATCGTTCTTTATTTTTACGTTTTGATGAAGTTGAATATGCGTGGCGTATTGTTGACCCCATTTTACAAAAATGGGCGGTAGAACGAGATTTTATTACCACTTATCCCGCTGGATCATGGGGACCAAAAGAATGCCAACGTTTATTTGAAACAGATAAACAATATTGGCGTAGTTCATTGACCGCCCCTAAATGTAATTAATAAACTAAGCCACCTACCTAAATTAGGGGGTATCGCTTATTTCTTTAAGTTATATCCCTCGCTTTATTGTTCCACCCATTTGAAATCCTAGCTTTTTCAATAGATAAATCTATCTTACCAAGCAAATTATACGCCAAAATTAGCGACATTTTGTCACGCGGCAATATGCCACATTTTCAAACGATATTTAAACCTTTACACTAGCTCCATCTCTTGAAAGCGCGACGTGATATTTCTCGGGATAAGTTTAATCCTTCCTTTTATGCGGTCTTTATGACCGCATTTTTTTTAATTGAGATAAAGCTATGAAAAGAAATTATTACATTAATGATTTGGATCTTGGCACTTTTCAAAAACTTGCGGTACAAATTGCTTATCATGAAGCAGGTCATGCAACCGCTATTTATCTTTATAATAAACAGCAACAATTACCCTCAATATTTTTTCAAATTCATTTAAAAAATTATGAGGATATTAAGCAATTAACGGCTCACGATATAAACTATCAAGGAGCTTATGTTGCAGAAATTGAAGGGGGGTGTTTAATAGAAAACTTAGCCCTTAATTTGTCAGTGAGTAAAAATGAAATAAAACCTAGGGAAAAAGAAGAATATTACCGCGCACTTAATGCAGATGTTATTAATTTATTAGCAGGCTCTATTGCAGAGCAAAACTATCTTATTTTACGAGATAATGAAATTATTAATGAAGCGTTACTCAATATAAGAAATTTGGGGCGTTATGGTAATTATTCAGATATGCAAAAGATCAATAATTATTTACGTTTTCTTAGTGATTGTCCCGTAGAACAGCAACAAAAATTAACTTTGTTACTCAAAGAATCCTTTTTCTTTATTACTCACCCTCAAACATGGAAAGCTGTTACAGCCGTTGCTCATTATATTTTAGATTCACAAAAACAAGAAGTTTATTGTGAGGATATTTTTAAGGTGATTGATCATTGTATGGCTTAAAAATTTTTAAGAAGGTAAGTCAGCATCTGAATCACTACGGCTTCCCCCAAATAAATTAAAAATAAACTTAAAAACCTTTTTAATTCCTTTCCCTATTTTAGGTAACAACCAAATCATTAAACCAATAAATACAACCAACATCACTAAAAATAACACGGGGTGATTCAAGCATAACCAGATTCCGCCAATCACACTCACATCTTCCCCAATGGACGCTCCCCAATTACTGAATGGCTCAGGTGAGGTATTGATTAAAACCCGACTACCTGCTTTCGTTGCATGGGTACTCGTTGCAAGTCCACCACCAACAATACCCGCAGCAATCTCCATCGCAGGGGTTACATCACCCATGGCAGCGGCTGCTAATAATGCCCCTCCTGGGATTCTAATAAAAGTATGAATTCCATCCCAAGCACTATCAACCCCAGGTATTTTGTCTGCAAAAAATTCAACCGCATACATCAACCCTGCTGCACCGATAACCAGCGGATTAGCCACAATGTTTAAATCAGGCGGCAAATTAATTTGATCGTTATAAGACAGTAAACCAAGCGTTACAATAGCGGCATATAAATTAATTCCACTAGCCCATGCAACCCCCATGGTTAATGCTAGGGTAGCTGAGAGTTGTTCTAATCCTTCCATAATAATACCTTTTTAGGCGTGTGAATAAATTACTTTATCAATTTTGTTTCGGCTTCTTGATATTTTTCTGCACAATATAACCTAACTTTCTCAGGCAACGATGGCGCAGGCGCTGTTTTATCCCAATCTAATGATTCTAAGTAATCACGAATATATTGTTTATCAAAGCTAGGCGGACTCATACCCACTTGATAGTGTTCTGCTGGCCAAAAACGCGATGAATCAGGCGTTAATACTTCATCAATTAAATACAGTTTATTATCACTATCAACCCCAAATTCAAATTTAGTATCCGCAATAATAATACCCCGTTGTTTTGCATAAGCTGCCGCTTGCGTATAAAGTTTGAGACACATCTCTCTCACCTTTTTAGCCATTTCTAAACCTAATAAAGTCACTGTTTTCTCAAAATCAATATTTTCATCATGATCGCCTATTTCTGCCTTACTTGAAGGGGTATAAATGGCTTTAGGCAGTTGCTGCGCTTGTTGTAAACCTTGTTCTAGTTTAATTCCACAAACCTTCCCTGTATTTTGATAATCTTTCCAACCTGAACCAATTAAATAACCACGTACAATCGCCTCTATAGGCAATGGCATTAACCGCTTAACTACTATAGCGCGTCCTTTAACCTGAGCAATATCATCGGCATCACTCATAATTTCTTCTAAAGGAATATCAAGTAAATGATTGGCTATCAAAGATTGGGTTTTCTGAAACCAAAAATTAGAAATACGGGTTAATATACGTCCTTTTCCAGGAATAGGTTCAGGTAAAATAACATCAAAAGCTGATAATCTATCTGTGGTAACAATTAACATTGCCTCATCATTAATCTCATAAATATCACGAACCTTACCTTTAGCACGTAAATTTAAACAAGATAAAGAGGATTCATAAAGAGAAGAAGGCACGGTCATAATATCTCACTGTATTTTTTTAGGTATAATTGATCTTTTATTTTATCATTTTTTGTAATAACTCAAAAATAGGATTTAAAAAACCATGAGTTGGAAAGGTAAGCTATGTGGGTCAATTGCAGGTTTTGCAATGGGTGGGCCTATCGGTGCAATTTTAGGGGGAATCGTTGGACATCAAGTGGATAAAGCCACTACATTTTCTTTTGCTTATACCAGTTTAGAGGATCAGCAACAGCTACAAACGGCTTTTTTTACCACGACTTTTTCAGTCATGGGACATCTTGCTAAAGCTGATGGCATTGTCTCTAAAGCTGAAATTAATTTAGCGACAAAAGTCATGGATGAAATGCACTTATCAGCACCCATGCGAACTCAGGCAATTGCTCTGTTTGAACAAGGTAAAAAGAGTGATTTTCCATTGATACAAACGCTTGATATTTTTCAGAAACAATGTGGTCAACGTAAACATTTATTATTAATGTTTTTAGAAATCCAATTACAAGCCGCTTTTGCTGATGGCGATATTCATTCAAAAGAAGAAATACTTTTATCTCAGATTTGCCAACAATTTAATATTTCCCATCGTCATTATTTAAGTATTAAACGGAGACTTCAAGCACAATTTCGTTTTCAAGAATATTACCAACAACACCAACAGTCTGAATCCTCTTATCATTCCAAGGCAAATATTCATGATGCTTATGAGATTTTAGGGGTTAATAAAAATAATACCGAGGCTGAAATTAAAAAAGCTTATCGTAGCTTAATCAGTCAACATCATCCGGATAAATTAGTCACCAAAGGTTTACCTGAGTCGATGATGACTTTAGCCAAGGAAAAAACTCAACAAATTACCAAGGCCTATGAAATGATAAAAAATTCAAGAAAACATTAGCTTATGTCTCATAAGCGATATTTTTAGTTGACAGTAAAGCCACTAAAGATGGACACTGCTCACAGTCTGTAAAATCTATTTAAGCTAAGACAAGAGCAAGACTATATGGATTTACAGCTTAAAAAATTCATTCTTCTTTCTTTAATTTTAAACCGAGGTAAAACATGAAAAAAATACTTTCCGCAACATTTGTTTCAATGGGAATTGCATTACTTACGAGTGGCTGTGTGCCAACAACAGCAACAGGGGCTTTAAATTCTTTAGGGTCTGCAGCAACAAGCGGCGCAGTAGGATCAACAGCAACAGGAAAAGCCTCGGGAACATCTAAAGGACTGCCAACAGGCTCATCATCAATTACCACTTATGAAAATAAAACTTATGGATTTACTTTTACTATGCCATCAGGCTGGTCAAAAACAACAGGAAATCCTGATTCTGACCTAGTTTTATTTTCAAAAATACCGATGACAAATGCTTGTAGTTTTCAGTTTCATATTACCGCAATGCGAAAAAGCTTTCCAGCAAGTGCATCAGTCAATGCATCATTCAAAGCAGCTAAAGAAGATATTGCAATAAAAAAGATTATTTCTGTAAAACGTCGTAATGACCGGATTAAAAATAAAAAAGCCAGTGTTATTGGCTGGGAAATTGTAGATAACGGTAAATCAGGGGGCTATAAACGCATTATTTATCAAGCTTATGACGCACAAAACCATTATTTTAATTTGACGGCTTCTGCTAGTATAGAAAAATTTGAAACTTGTCGTCCAGAATTACGCAAAATTATTGATTCAATTAAATTTAATTAATCTTCTAAATCTTTGGCGGTGTGATCTTTCCCATCGCCTTTTTTTCATTAAAAAAAGCTTTATGAGTAATATAGATTATCAGCAAGACTTATTAGAGCGGTTTATCCCTGTGAGTACCGAAGCATTAATCGCAACATTAATTGATAGAAACGAGATTTCTAAGCAAAAACAGGCCTTTCAATTATTTTGTGATCGTTATCGCAGTCTTTATCATTCTCAAACATACCCAAACTATCAACGGCTAACGCGTTACTATGCGCCTTTTAATCCTGATATAGAAGGGCTTAAATCTTGTGACTATAACGCGCTAGAAAAACAAAACCTACAAACCAACTTATTAAGTGAAATTTCTTCACTACTCAATAATGCCAATTATGAAAAACTAACGCTAGAGCAATTACAAATTGCGCTAACGGAAACCTCACCCTATGGTATTGAAGTCTCAGTAGATTTTAATGATTTTTCAGAAATTTTATTATTCTATCAAGGCCGTGCCATTCGCCGCGAAAAAAAACGCAATTGGAAAAGTTTATTTTTAAAGAAAAAAACGATAGAAACAAAGATTTATAATCGCTTATTTATCTTGTTAAAACCCAAATCATTAATACAAAAAACCGAAGAATTAGCGACTATTAAAGATATTCCTTTAACAAAAGCGGCAGATAAAATCAGCCGTAAACATCATCAAAGTACAGTAGATGATGATAAAATCTATATTAAACTATTTAAAAATATTCCCCGCTCAGATTTGGAAATGCTATTTCCTAATACAAAAATAAAAATGCGTTTATTTGATAAACTCAAGATAACCGTTACGGGGGGAGGCGGAACAATTGGCGGAGTATTAACGATTATGAGTAAACTCGCTGTTGCCATTGACCCTATTGCGATGGCAACTGCTATTTTTGGTTTTGCAGGTTTATTATGGCGACAAGTCAGCAAGATTTTTTTTCAACGGACTAAATATATGGCAGAACTTGCAAAAAATCTTTATTACTATAATTTAGATAATAATCTCGGTGCAATTGCACATCTAAATGATATGGCAGCCGCATCAGAGGCAAAAGAAACCTTACTGAGTTATTTCTTTTTATTAACTCAAGGAAAAATGACAGTCATTGACTTAGATCAAAAAATAGAACAATTTATAAAAGATGAGTACGGGATTGCGGTAGATTTTGAAATTAATGATGGTTTAGCTAAACTTAAAAAATTAGGGTTATTAATTCAAAAAGAAAATAAACTTAGCGTTGTTCCCCTAGAAGAAACTACGCCTATTTTGCAACAACACTGGTTAGCCTGTTTTGAGGAATAGATTAACGTTTTGCAGCCATGGTATTAGCGGGCGTATGTTCTTTAAAATAACTTACAACGCCTTTAAAAACCGCATTGGCTATTTTTGCTTGGTGATTACGGCTTAATAAATTTTGTTCTTCTAAGGGATTAGAAATAAAAGCAGTCTCAATTAATATTGATGGAATATCAGGTGATTTTAACACCGCAAATGCCGCTTTTTGTACCTGATTTTTATGCAGTTTACCAATGCTTTTAAAATGCTTTAAAACTTTACTTGCCACATTTCGACTCGCTTCTTTGGTTGCATTTTGAGATAAATCTAATAAAACAGAGGCTAAAATATCATCTTTATCATCAAGACTAACGCCCCCGACTAAATCGGCTGAATTTTCATGGTTCGCTAACCAATGAGCGGCTTCACTTGATGCGCCAGTCCGAGATAAAGTAAACACCGATGCCCCTCTAACATCAGCATTTTTAAACGCATCAGCATGAATAGAAATAAATAAATCCGCTTTTGCCGCCCTTGCAATTTCCATTCGTTTTCTAAGTTTAATATAATAATCTCCTTTACGGACCAATACCGCCCGCATTCCAGGCGTTTTATTAATAAGTGTCGCTAATTTTTTAGAGATTGCGAACACCACTTTTTTCTCTAGCGTGCCCTCAGGCCCTTTCGCGCCTACATCTATTCCTCCATGGCCTGCATCAATCGCAATAATAATTTCTTTAGCCTGTCTCAACAATCCTTTAGTCGTCGATTTAGACGCTAAGATAGGATAATTATTAAGGGTCGGCGGCCTGTTAATAGACGGAATTAAAGTTATATTTTCAGGTGCATTGACTAGATCAACAATAAAACGATGCCCTTTATTTTTATTCGGCGCAAGATTAAAATTATTTTGTTGAACCGTTTGTTTTAAATCAACCACGACTCTTAAATCACGCTCATTTTTTCGCGCACTGCGTATTTTTTTAAAATGCGAATGATTGCCAGCAGGTTGCTTTAGCTGACCTTTTAAACGCGCATTTTTAAAATCAATAACCAAACGAGAAGGATCATTTAATAAAAAAACCTTCCGTATAATTGAAGATGAAGTATTAAAAATAACGCGAGAACTTCCCTCTTGCGTTAGATAATCAACCGCATTAATTTCGACTTGATTAGCAATCGCCATAAACGATAGACATTGTAAGCCAATAAGTAGAAATAGTTTCCAAAAAATTCGCATAACCCTCACCAATAATAATTTAGATCAGATTATAGCAGTAGGTCATTGTTTTTCCATCTTAGTTTTATTATTTTTTGTGATTTTTTAGACATATTTAAAATTCGTAACTCTGATTGAACACTAACATTAAAAATAAGATCAGGTTTCGGCAAAAAAACTTCGCCTAATTCAGCCCATTCAATAAAACAAATCGCATCTTCTTTCATA
The DNA here is from genome assembly GCA_030626845.1 of Methylococcaceae bacterium. Classification (GTDB taxonomy): domain Bacteria; phylum Pseudomonadota; class Gammaproteobacteria; order Methylococcales; family Methylomonadaceae; genus WTBX01. Next base: position 4,514 of record DAOUTG010000045.1, on the reverse strand, counting down.
TAATCTCTTATCCCCATAAATTCTAACTCTTCAGGGTCTGCTATGCGGTACAAATCAAAATGAAAAAATTTTTGCCCATTAATGTTATATTCTTCAACCAAAGTATAAGTTGGGCTTTTAACTGCCCCTTGATAACCTGCCGCTCTTAAAATACTTCTGACCAAGGTTGTTTTTCCTGCACCCAGTTGGCCATGTAAAAAAATAAGGCATGACTTAGGTAAAGATGCCATGAGTGCTGCACCCAATAATTGGGTTTCTTTTAAGTTTTTTAATTCAATATTCAATTGATTAGTTTCCTGATGAAATGCATTAAATTACTGGATAATAAGCCTCTTTCTCCCTGCAGCGCATTAACAACTAAGTCAACTTTTAAAAATGAAGCTAAGGTTAAACAATTTTTCCTCTCCTTTAAATAGTTCTGAGAAGCTAGTAACACATTACCCTGTTAATTTTCCAATAGGACTGATATTATAAAGACTTACTTGAATATTCACTGGTAATGCTAGAGGCACGATTAAATATTCATCTCCTGCATTATTACCATTGCCACAAAAAACAGCGATATATTTTACATGATCCCAACGTTTTTTAAGGCAAGAAAAAATAGCATAAGTGGCACACCGCATTAACCTTATCCCTGTAATACTCTACGCATCTATTGCAATACGATCTAAATTTCTGACTTATTGAGCAGAATAAAGATTATTAGGTAAAATTAACATAAAAGTATTTCTCAATTAAAAACAATGTGGAATGACTATTATAAAGGTGATATAAGCATTATGAATACCAAAAATAAAGAAGATTTTAACGCACTTGCTTTATCAATTAAACAATGGGGGCAAGAATTAGGTTTTCAGCAACTAGGGATTAGTGATACAAACCTTGCAACTGCTGAAAATCATTTGAATAATTGGCTTAAACAAGGATTTCATGGTGAAATGAATTATATGGAGAAACATGGACTAAAACGTAGTCGTCCAGAATTATTACACCCGGGGACACAGCGAATTATTTCAGTACGGATGGATTATTTACCAGAAAGTTCTAGTTTAACCCAAAAACAATTAAATAATCCCCTCGCAGCTTTTATTTCACGTTATACTTTAGGACGAGATTACCACAAAATTTTACGTCAACGATTACAAAAACTAGCGAATAAAATAGAAGCAGAAATAGGTGAATTTGGTTATCGCGCTTTTGTCGATAGCGCACCTGTGTTAGAAAAAGCCATTGCAGAAAAAGCAGGTTTAGGTTGGATAGGTAAACATTCTAATTTAATCAACCGCAAAACAGGCTCGTGGTTTTTTTTAGGCGAAATTTATACCGATTTACCCTTACCCACTGATACTAGTGTTAATTCTCATTGCGGAAGTTGTACCGCCTGTATAGACATTTGCCCAACTCAAGCTATTATTGCGCCTTATCAAGTAAATGCACAACGCTGTATTTCTTATTTAACGATTGAATTACAGGGATCAATCCCTGAAAACTTACGATCATCAATAGGGAATCGCATTTACGGTTGTGATGACTGCCAACTTATTTGCCCATGGAATCGCTTTGCAAAATTATCAACAGAAATAGATTTTAACCCACGTTATAATTTAAGTAATTTACAATTAATTGAGGCCTTTAGTTGGTCTGAAACTGAATTTTTAAAAAAAATGGAAGGTTCAGCCATTCGGCGTATTGGTTATCAACGTTGGTTACGCAATATTGCTGTTGCATTGGGTAATGCAAAACCTTCTGAAAAAATTAAAAACATATTATTGGAAAAGAAAACGGATGATTCGCAACTAATTAAAGAGCATATTCAATGGGCATTGAATATTCAAAACTCAAAAAATATTAAAATATGAGATAACTTATATTCAGATACTTATCCCTTTATTTGTCACTGTTCTCTATAGACTAATTCAAAAGTTTTAGGACTAAAGAACCAAATAAAAGATCACCTCATAATTTAACCTTAGTTTAAATTTAAATCAAAATAAACCCCGATACTATTATGCGGCAATATAGTTTAGAGAATCATCATTTATCATTTATGAAACAATATAGTTTAGAAGATAAGTATTTAATATTTTTTTCATTCGATTTTATAATCATCATTTTATCTGCTATTTTATCCTATTGTTTTATTCATAATGATATTAATATGTCTTTCAACTACAAAGTTGTTACTTTAATTAATACATTAATTATTTTACTCGCATCATCATTTAACCATTTATATGATTCTTGGCGTGGACTTGTTCTTACCCAGCAACTTTATAAAGTTTTTTTCATTTGGTTTTTTTCATTTGCTTGTTTATTAACATTGCTTTTTTTTTCTAAGCAACTAGAATCTTTTTCAATAGACTGGATAAAGTCATGGTTTGTAATAGGAACTAGTTTAACTTGTCTTTATAGAACCCTTTCTATTTTAATATTCAATAAAATTTGCCAACAAGGGCGAAACATGAAAAAAGTCATTGTTATTGGTAATGGAAAAATTATTAATGATATCCTTAAAGTAAGTGGGGATCACCCTGAATATGGGTTTAATATTACTCAAATCATTAATTTATCAAGTGCTAATAAAGATCATGACGATATATTTAAAAATTTATCTGAAAATATAGGGGTAAAAAAACATCAAGAATTATGGATTTGTTTACCCTTATCAGAAAGTTTTATTGTTAAGGAAATACTTTATAGTTTACGTTATTCAACCGTAGAAATTCGTTTTTTTCCTGATTTTGAAGGAATGCCACTATTAAACTATCAGGCGACTAATTTAATGGGGTTTCATAGTCTAAACTTAAGCTGTACCTCGATTACAGAGACTAATGCTCCAATAAAAAAATATGAAGACATCATTTTAGCATCACTCATCTTAATTATTATTAGCATGCCTTGTTTATTTATAATGTTAATAATAAAACTGACTTCACCAGGACCTGTCTTATTTAAACAACAACGTCATGGCGTTAATAAAAAAATCTTTAAAGTCTATAAGTTTAGAACCATGTCTCTGCATAAAGAACAATCTGACTTGATTAGCCAAGCAACTAAAAATGATCCGAGAATAACTAAATTTGGGGCTTTTTTACGCAAAACAAGCTTAGATGAATTACCCCAGTTTATTAACGTATTACAGGGTAATATGTCGGTTGTAGGACCTCGACCTCATGCCCTATCTCATAATGAATATTATAAAGACTTGGTGGAATCTTATATGTGGCGACACAAAGTAAAACCAGGTATTACAGGTTGGGCGCAAGTTAATGGTTATCGAGGTGAAACTGATACCTTAGATAAAATGAAAAACCGAGTAGAGCATGATCTTTGGTATATTGAAAACTGGTCTTTATCACTAGACTTAAAAATTGTTTTTTTAACTATTTTTAAAGGTTTTATTAATAAAAATGCTTATTAGATAAAGCTGAATCAACAAACTATGCACTAAAAGATGGGCTACCCATTTAAGCTGTGTAGTTTGGGTTACATGTTTTTCGCTGTAAAATTGACAATGCTTACATCATTATTGATATGCAGCAATGGTATAAAATGGATGTTGTTAAGCGTTTTCATCTTTACCATTCGCTTAATTCTTCGTTACAACTTGAGACCTTATCCGTCAAACAATTAGGACTTAATAAAAACAATAAGAAAATAAAAGAAACTAAGGATTATCATGCTATTGAGCCTGATCTTCTTGCCAGCGTAATGGGTTGGTTTGAATGTAATCTGAAATTTTTAAATAGGCGGTTTCGTTGCGAATAATATGTTCGTAATAATTACGTTGCCATAATTTATTTGTAAAGCGTTGCCAGTTATTTTGTTTTACATTTTTGATGTATTCGTTGGTTGATAGCGATTTGAATGCACCTATTATGTCGCCAATTGTGGGAGAGTTTGGGCAATTACATGGAATCTGGCAACCACAAGGGATAGGGCAATCCCTTGTGGTTGCTCTATAACCCTTAAGTTTCTTTTTCTGCGCTTCCAATACCAAAATTTTCTAATAGCATCAAAAACACACCGACACAAATTGCAGAATCCGCCACATTAAACGCTGGCCAATGTTTATCTTCATAATAAACATCTAAGAAATCAATCACATAGCCATAAGCGACACGATCTATTAAATTACCAATCGCCCCGCCTAACACTAATGACAAGGCCACTGCCAATAACAACTCCTGCTTTTTTAAACGTACAATCCAAACCGTAATCATAATACTGATAATCGAAGCTAACCCTGCAAACAACCAGCGTTGCCAGCCCCCCGCATCACTTAAAAAACTAAAAGCCGCGCCTTCATTACGCACATAGGTTAAATTAAAATAGGGCATAATTTGAATCGACTCATAAAGCTGCATTGCGGCGGTAACCGATAACTTGCTCCATTGATCTAAAATTATAATGATAACCGACAGCCCAAACCATTTAAGCATATAACCTCACTTCGCCCTCGCCTGCAATATTTTTAACACAACGACCACATAATTCAGGATGCTCATTAT
>DAOUTG010000087.1 GCA_030626845.1 Methylococcaceae bacterium | reverse complement strand
TAGAGATTTTAGACGTAAAAAATGATTTAGCTTCTCATGATGTCTCTAAAGTCAGTGCTGCGGTGAAAGCATTATTCAATGATTTTTTAAAAGTTGAAAATGCTAAGTTACATGAAATAAAACTGTGCTGGGAAGATGAATTTCCAGTCAATGCAGAGGAAAAACAAACCATTGTTAGTCGTTTGAAACAAATTGGAACGGGGCAGGCTGAGCAATTATCTGATTTACTCTCCCAAGCTCATAGTGCTGAAGATATAGAGCCTAAAATAGTGATAGAAAAAATGCTATCACGCTCATTTGATGAATGTTCTGACTCAGATATAGGACGTTGCACTGGAGCGATTGAGCAATTAATTGAGCAAGCTTTGCAGCCTGAACCTGAACCTATAATAATTTCTCCTCCTATCATTCCAGTGACACCTTCTTCAGAGATTAATGAGCCGAAATCTGTTGAGGAGGTCGCCAATCAAATTCGATATATTTTTTCTGCTTCCAAACTCCCTAAAGAAAAAATTATTAGCGTGTTAACTCAAGTATTAACCTACTATACGGATTAAAAAATGGCTGTTTTATTTGTTATTGACCGTTTTAACATTGATACTGAAAAATCCACCGTTGCAGAGACCTCGCTCGGTTCGATTGAAAAATTAAGACAAAGTATTAATCACAATTTAAAGAACGAAGATACTAATTTATTACGAGTCCGCTTTAATAATTTAGCGTTATTTCAACACTTTAAATATTTTGAAAGCTTGGATGGGGTGTTGCCAACACAGCATTTAATTCCACGTTCAGTTTATAGAAATAAAGTCGATGAAACCTTGCCTTCGTGGTTGACAGATGAATTAATTATTCAATTAGATTTATTGAATAAGCAAGAAAATATCATTACGGATTTACCATTAATAGATAAGGTGATTACAAGTTGTCACCCTGATTTATTAAGTCCAAATTTTAAAACTTTTACTCAGGCTTTACGACAAACGACAAGTTTTTTCTTATTGTTACAAATAGCCAATATTCAGGCACATTTTATTCAACATTTTGAATCTGAATTTAATTTTTCAGAAGATTTATCTATGCTGCTAATGGAGCATTTAGCCATAAACTCATCAGTCGGTGATTTTTTTATCGCTATTGCTTACGAACAACATCAGGAATTATTAAGAAAACAGCTTGCACACTTTGGAATAGCATTATTAGCAGAAACAATGCCCGCACTTTTATTAGATATTCCATTGTTAGCCTTATCTGAGCAGAATGCCAAAGAATTACCGAAAAAGTGTTTAATGGCATTAGAACGCAGCTTTGATGAAATTGAAAAAGGCAATATGAATGCAAATGATATTACTGCTTTGATTATTGCACCGTGGGGAATAGTTCTTAACAAATTACGCGAATTGGTTAGCAAAAATAGTGCTTTGATTTCGAGTGAATTAATTAATCAATTAAATAGCTTTCAAGAAGATAATGCGAGTGAGTTAGCGATAGAATTCACTGAACAATTAGAGCGCAGTCAATTTGGCGAATTATCTCAAGAGGCGACAACCGATGAAGTTTTAGAATGGAGTGAAAATTACTTTGAAGTCATACGGCAGAAATTTGTATCTAATCAGGTGGTTGAAGAGCACCTTAATTTAAGTTTTACAAATTGGATGCTTAAAAAATCAGCTCGAATTGCTCGTTCTGATGCAGATTGGCGACAATTTTCTAAACGGATTGAATCCTTTTTAGAGCAAGATTATCTGGTTGTGGTTTGCATGGTAGATGCTTTGTCCGCTTTAAATAACGATTTATTATTAGAAACTACCGATAGCGTTGAACATTTAAGTCGTGCCAGTGAAACTCTGTTTGCTCCCTTACCGACCTTAACTGAAATTGGAAAAATGGCATTAATCACAGGCACAGAAACCTATGATTTACCTAGCGATCAAGAAACCGCTATTCGCCAACGCTATGAAAATTATTTACCCGAAGAGCAATCTTTAAAATTTATTACTAGCTGGAAAAGCTCAGATAAAAAGATTACCGAAAAAACCAATTTATTAGTCTTTTTTGAAAATAGAATTGATGAGCGACTGCATAAATGTGTTGAATTTGAAAATCATCGAAAAGATGTCTCAAATATTTTAAGTCAAATGAAATCTGACATTGATAAATGGAAAGCTCATGCGGGGTCTTTAAAAAAAGATGTGGTGTTTTTAATTACCGCAGATCACGGCATGACAGTTACCCAGACTGCGTATGACGGTGAAGAATATGGCGAGGTTAAAGAGCGTGTTTTTGAAGTCGATAAATCCTATCACAATAAAAACGAAGATTTTTCTTATATCTCTAATGGTCATAAAAAAGCGTTTTTAGTCCCAAAAAAGCGAGTTCGCTTAATGGATAAAGCCTTGTTATCACATGGGGGATTAACCCCTGAAGAGGTTTTAATTCCCTTTGTCACCTTAACTTCTCGCCAACTTGCCAGCATTAAACCCTTAGAATTAACCCTCTTGAATAAAAACTGTCAGCGGGTTGCAGAAAAATCATGGGAGCTTAGTGTTGAATTAGTTGCCAATGTTAGAGTTGAAAACATTACGATAAAATTTGAAGTCCCGTTTATGGGTGAAGAAACGGTAACCGCTATTGCTGAAAACAATACTCAAAAATTACTGTTAAGCTTTTCAGCCTCTGTTGAGCAAACAGGATTAAGAGAGATACCGTTTCAATTAACTTACGATCGTAAAGGGGCGCACGAAGTTAATACCATACAAAGAAGCTGTTTTTTTCCTGAAGCATTACTTGAAAAAGATTCTGCAACACAAAATTATGAGGATATGTTTAGTTTATGAATAAGGAACAATTAGATCGTAAAATTAGAGAATCCTTTAGCGAATTAATCATAGATAAAGCCTTAGTTAGAGAGTTAAAAATCCGTGATAACCGTAGTATTCCAAGCTTTGTTGAAGAATGGATGGTTTCAAGATTTCAAACAGGTAATAAATCCCCCGAACAAGTTTATAAAGATATTACTGATTTTATGAGCAAGCATTTACCCTCTAAAAGTGAAAAAAATGCTATTAAATATAGGCTATTAAATGGTGAATCAATGGTATTACTTGATAAATATGAGGTACATATTGACTTTGAAAAAGGTGCAAAACTTCTAAAAATTGATTGCTTAGATATGGAAAATGCCTCTATAACAAATGATGTATTAGATAAAAACCAATCATTGCTTTCTGGGGGGCAATGGGGAGCAGGGCGTTTGTTTGTGCGTTCAGAGGGTAAAAATAATGTGATTGAATTGGTTGAATTTAATCCTATGCAATCAGGGAAGGTTAATTTAGAAAGTTTAGTTAAAGCACGGCAGCAATTTACAACTCAAGAATGGATTTATTTATTACTCCGAACGATGGGTTATGAACCTTTTAGCTATTCTAATGAGCAACAAAATCATTTGTTATTACGTCTATTACCCATTGTTCAAAATAATCTTAATATGATGGAACTTGCACCTAAAGGTACGGGGAAGTCATATATTTATGACAATCTAAGTCGCTATGTGAACTTACATAGTGGCTCATTAACTCGGGCTCAATTATTTAAAAATTTAAGAACTCAAGAAATTGGTTTGTTAGGTGACCAACATGATTTATTAGTACTAGACGAAGTGCAGAACTTTACAGGTGCTGATGAAGTTCATGCTAAATTCAAAGAATATTTAGAGTCAGGTCGTTATTCTACAGGGCAAGGGAAAATAAGTAGTGAATGCGGTTTAATGGTATTGGCAAATATTGAGTTATACGATGGAGAGCCAAGACAAGCGGATTATATTCGTCATTTACCCAAAATGTTTCATGATAGTGCTTTAATAGATAGGTTTCATGGCATTATTGCAGGTTGGGAAATTCCGCGTTTTAGTACGGATAGTGCCGCGCAGGGCGTAGGGATTAAAGCGGATGTGTTTGGTGAGTATTTGCATCAGTTACGGACGGTGAGCCATACGGAGTTTCCTTTTGGTGATGTTCCTGAGTTACATCTTAAAGATATGCGTGATTCTAATGCAGTTGAGCGTTTGGCAAAGGCGTTATCTAAATTGTTATTGCTTAATCCTGAACATTCGGATTATGAGGCGTATGTGTTAAATCCTGCTAAAGCTTTGAGAGCAAGGGTGAGGACGCAGTTAGCAGAGTTAGATCCGCATGAGTTCGATGCTGGATTAAAAGTGAATGTATAGTATGAGAAATTAGCAGTATATTACGATGAATCTATGAAATAATTGATTTTAAATTTACGAATATGTGCAGAGGATTATGATAAAAAAGACGCATCAGCCAAAATCACCGCTGGAAAAACTACTTTGGTTTTAACGAAGCTGTCAACATAGACTCCATCTCCTTCGGTGACGACTGCAACCCCAAAAAAAACCTGCTAGAACTACTACAAAAAGGCGAAGACACATGGCTCTAAAAAAACTCCCCATCGGACTGCAAACCTTTTCCGAACTGATTAACGGCAACTACTATTATGTCGATAAGACACCCTTAATTGAAAAAATGGCAGAAACAGGAAAATTTTATTTTCTCTCACGCCCTCGTCGCTTCGGAAAATCATTATTACTCAGCACCTTAAAATCCGCTTTTGCAGGCGAAAAAGAACTCTTTAACGGCTTATATTTAGAAAAAAATTGGGACTGGTCAAAAAAACACCCTGTCATTCATATCAGCTTTGGAGGTGGCGGCGCAACATCCCTTGACATCCTCTATCAATTGTTTCAATTTAATTTAGATCGCAATGCCAAACAATACGGCATCCAACTAAACCAAAGCTACCCACCCAACCGCTTTTCAGAATTAATACAAGCACTGTATGACAAAACCGCCCTGCAAGTAGTGATTTTAATTGATGAATACGACAAACCAATTTTAGACAACCTCACAAAACCCGAACTCGCGGAAAATGTGCGTGATGAACTAAAAAACTTTTATAGCATAATTAAAGATAATGATGCTTACATTAAATTTGCAATGCTTACAGGCGTGAGTAAATTTAGCAAAATCAGCTTGTTTAGCGGTTTAAATAATTTAGAAGATATAAGCTTAAATTCTGATTAAATAAATGGGGTCAAAATAAATGGAATAAATGGGATGAATAAATGGGGTGAATAAATGGGGTCAGCAATAAATGGGGTCACAATAAAAATTGCAATAAATGGGGTCAGAGTTAAATTAACTTCTATGTTGCGTTATACTTCCTTTTAATAGCCTCTTTTTTAACCGTTAATTCAACTCTGACCCCAATGCCAGTAAGTTAAGCCTAAGCTATTAATATTTTTAGATTTTTATGAGTTAAAAATGAAAATTATTTTAGAGAATTTTTTGACAATCCTAGGTAATTCAAGCCTTCCATATTTTTACCTTTTTCATTTTACGGGAAAATAGGTGATTTTAAGGTGATTTAACCTAATACAATCAAATGGTTGCACTTAACTTACTGGAATTGACTCTGACCCCATTTATTTCTGACCCCATTTATTGCAGAATTTTACTCTAAAACATGAAGTCCCTCTTGCCACACACTTGTTAAATAAAGATAAGCTATTGCAGCGCAAATACCCGAAATCCCTGATTACCAAAACAATAAATCACATATTGAGAAATTCGTGCCTCTGGATATTCCTCTGTTAAACCTTCCACATACCCTGCGATTTGCGCTGTATCTTCTGGCTGTAATTGAAAATCAGCAATCGAACATTTAAATTTTTTAAATTTGGCATTAGAAAAATATTTAAACTCAATCACCCAACGCAGACCAGCGTAAATTTCATGGTATTTCCCCACAAATTCCAAATCACTACGTCCTTGCGGATAAGAGCGTTCTACATGCCAGCTAAACCACGGTGATAGGTAACGGCTACATAATTCATAAAACGTAGTGCGGTAGAAATTCTCATTAACTTGCTGAAAAATCGCTTCGGGTAATTGCGAAACGTATTCGCGCCAGTAACCTGCAAATAAAGGTTCTAGCTCAGGTTTATTAGAAAAAGCCTGCATAAATTCGGTGTAACGAGTCGAGACATCTATATGATGAATTTCATTAAAATATTCGACAAAAATGCGGCGCATATTGAGATTAGGCAATTGCAAATAATAATGGTCTTTCATCGTCAACATACCTAAATAGAAAAAGGAAACAGGAAAAAATCCTTTTTCAAAAAACTGGTGCATATTAAATTTTTCTTCCAACATCACATCATCGTAACGAATGGTATTGTGAATAGTCAGCCGATTGACCAATTCCTCGGTTAATTGCGGATTTGAACCCGTTAAACGCCGCACCCAAGCAATATCGGTTTTCAAATTTAAATCGGTTAAACGTTTGGGGATAGTATGCTGATGTTGAAACCAGTTTAAAAAATACATCACTAAAGTCGAGTTGTACAAACTTTCACCGTTGGCAGTAACCAAATGATAACCGTTGTATTGATTTTTCATCACCGCTCCAACTTCAAAACGGCTTTCAGTGTCTATTTCATAATCCCTATAGACATCATCTATTAATTTCTCTGTTTCAGATTGGGTAAAGCCAATCATGTATTCAAATCGTGGATCTAAAGTAATGAAGCTGGCAACATTAAATCCTGATGCCATATCATCAATAGCAATCGGTAATACGCCTGTAATAAACACATTATGAATCGCCCCTGTTTCACGCCCTTGTTTTAAGGTTTTGAAAAAAGTTTTAAAAAAACCATCCTCGGCAGTCAGTTCATGGTAAAGCTGGTCTTTATTGGCAACGACTAATTGATTGGCGAAGTTGTCGTATTCATCAATGATTAAATAAATGGGTGGAAGGTTGTTTTCTCGCAAATATTGCAACAAGGTTGTTAAATTATTTGCAACGGTTGTATTCATATCAATTTCAGGCATTTCAGCGAGCATTGATTTATAAAGTCCACGCAAAGAAGCTATTTCACCATTACAATGATTTTTAAAACTGTTTTCAATTTGTTTTAAATCAGTTCCTAGCGAAATCACTGAAAAATTTAAAGACAATACAATAAATTTATTTTGATTGCCCGTTGGATTTTGTCCAATATAAGTCTGTCCAAACAATTCATTAAACTGCTTTGCATAATTCAGATCATAATAATAACGTTGTATAGAGCAAAGCAACGATTTTCCAAAGCGTCTAGGGCGTAGAAAAACGGGGTTTTTAATGGTTTCTAGTTTTTCGATATAATTAGTTTTATCGACAAAATAGCCGTTATCTCTGACAATTTCAGCATAGTTTGCCACACTGTATAAAACGCGTTTTTTCATGATTTAATCTTCTTTAAAAAGTATTTTCTAATTCATTGCATTTTGTTTTCGTAATAATAAAATGCAATGAATGCAGAAAATCTAAGCTATTGCAGGTATTGTAAAAGTTTATCCGCCAAGGTTTTAACGTGAGGATTGCTCATCATACTATCATGAGTTCCTGATACTTTATGCTCTATCACTTTTGCGTGAGTGTATTCTGCCCAGCCCCAAGCTTCGCGCTCATCTTTAAATTTAATAGTGGGCGTTTGTTCACTGGCACGAAATAGGTGAATCGGACACTGTAGTTTATTGGGAATTTGGTAATTAATATGGGCTTGTGTGGCGATGCGATAAGTATTTACCAGTGTTTTGAGTTCATTGACTGAGGCTTTGGGGGCAAATAAAATCTGCTGTTGCTGGAAGGCTTGCATGGCTGCTGTGTAGGCGATTTCACTATCGGGTAAGCTTTGTAAGTATTCTAAAGATAGTTTTAGATTAATTTCCGCTTGTTTTTCAAATAGGAATATAAAGTCTGATAGCCAGTTTAAAGCGGTGTAATCAGTGAATGAATGTTTTCTATTTAAGTCGGGTACGTTGGTATCTAAAATAGCTAGAAAGGCTACAGTTTCGCCTTGTTGTTCCAGTTGTCTCGCTATTTCAAAAGCGAGTTTGCCGCCTGCGGAGTGACCAATAAGTTGATATGCACCTTGTGGCTGCTGTTGTTTTAATGCTTTTACATGGTATTTCGCAAGATCTTCAACGCTGTCAGGTGTTTTTGAACCGTCTAATCCTGGTGTTTGCAAGGCATAAAAAGGTTGCCTTTGACCTAAGCTGGAGGCTAAAGGATATAAATACATGACAGAGCCAAGAATTCCAGGCAAACAATAAACAGGATTAGCTTTTCCTGTGGTTTGAATAGGGACAAGATTGGTGAATAAAGGCTTGTTTTGTAGTTGTTGTGCTAGGCTAGCTACGGTCGGATGTTGAAATAATGCATTGACAGGTAAGCGTACTGTAAAGTGTTGTTGAATATGACTCATCAGTTTAACCGCTAATAAAGAATGTCCACCTAAATCAAAGAAATTATCGTTGATGCCTAATGGGTGAACATTTAGCACAGTTTCCCATAGGGTGAGCAGTTGCAATTCAACAGCATTACGCGGCAAATTGTTTTTTCTTACAGCTTTGTTATCTGGTGCGGGTAAAGTCTTACGGTCAATCTTACCATTAGGTGTTAATGGCAATCGTTCCAACATTACAAAAGAGCTAGGTAACATATAGTCAGGTAAACGAGCCTTCAACCAGTCACGAAGCTCTCTATTTTCTATCGTCTTTTCTCTACCTTCTACAACGTAAGCCACTAAGCGTTTATTAGCATCGGCTTCGTAGAGTATCACCACGGCTTCTTTGATCGCCAGATGTTGCCTTAATACCGCTTCAATTTCCCCTAACTCAATCCTAAAACCACGCAGTTTAACTTGAAGGTCAATCCGCCCTAAATATTCAAGATTGCCATCAGGTAGCCAGCGTGCTAAATCACCTGTTTTATAAATGCGCTCAAGTTTGCCAAAAATTTCAATTTCAATGAATTTTTCGGCAGTTAGTTCGGGTTGATTGAGATAACCGCGAGCAAGTCCTGCCCCTGC
>DAOUTG010000073.1 GCA_030626845.1 Methylococcaceae bacterium | reverse complement strand
TAGCATCACGTAATATTTGTGAGGTTTCAGAAACATCAATCGGCTGAACTTCACCTTCAATTTCGGCAGTATCTCCCCCTGCTGAACCAAAACCACCCGCAATCACACTTAAGAAATTACGGTTCATCGCTCGACACATGATGTAACTCAAAATTGCACCACTACTCCCCACTAACGCGCCTGTAACGATTAACAAATCATTACTTAACATAAAACCTGTTGCAGCTGCTGCCCAACCTGAATAACTATTTAACATGGAAACAACGACAGGCATATCTGCACCGCCAATCGCCATCACCATGTGAACACCAAAAGCCAAGGCAACCAGTGTCATTAGTATTAACGCAAATGTACCGCCTCCTTCTTCTGCCCCTGTTAAAAAAATATTACCTAACCCAATACAAGCCAATAAAATACCGAGATTTAACCAATGACGGGCAGGCAATAAAACAGGTTTACCGCTAATTTTGCCGCATAATTTCCCAAAGGCAACCACTGAACCTGAAAATGTAACCGCACCAATTAAGATACCGATATAAATTTCAACTTCGTGAATGGTTTTTTCAGCCCCTTCCAAAGATAAAGAACTATCCATAAAATTAGCATAACCGACTAATACCGCAGCCATACCTACCAAGCTGTGCATGAGTGCAACCAATTCTGGCATTTGCGTCATTTCGACTTTTAATGCCGCTTTTGTGCCGATAAAACCACCGACAATTAAAGCGATAATTAAAATAGCATACGAAGTAACTGCATCACTTAACACCGTGGCTAAAATGGCAATCACCATCCCCGCCATGCCGTAATAATTACCACGTCTGGCGGTTTCTTGATTGCTTAACCCACTTAAACTTAAAATGAATAAAATGGAGGCGGCAACGTAAGACATTGAAACTAAACTTTCTGACATTATCTTATCTCCGTTATTTTCTAAACATTTCAAGCATACGACGCGTGACTAAAAAGCCACCTGTAATATTGATTGAGGCAATTAAAATGGCAAGTCCTGCAAAGAAATTAATCCAAAAACCCGTCGCGGAAATTTGTACTAATGCACCGACTACGATAATACCACTAATGGCATTGGTAACACTCATTAACGGCGTATGTAGGGAGGCAGAAACATTCCAAATTACTTGATAACCGATAAAGCAAGCAAGGACAAATACAGTAAAATGTGACATAAATGATGCGGGGGCAACTGAACCGACACCCAATAAAACTAAACCCCCTATAATCAAAGGTAAAAAAGGTTTAATACAGTCAGGAATCAGGGATTTTTTAACCTCGACTCCTTGGTTTGCAGGCGTTTCTGTTTGGGGAGGAGGGGCTGCTGAAATAGTGGGTGGCGGTGGTGGCCAGGTCACTTTACCTTCTTTTATCACCGTCGCACCACGAATGACTTCATCATCCATGTTAACATCAATAACCCCGTTTTTTTCAGGCGTTAATTCAGTTAATAAATGCCGTAAATTAGTCGAATAAAGTTGGCTAGATTGAGCCGCTAATCGACTCGGTAAATCCGTATAACCAATCAAGGTTACGCCATGTTTAATCACGACTTTATCTTTTACCGTTAAAGCGCAATTTCCCCCCTGTTCTGAGGCAAGATCAACGATAACACTTCCAGGTTTCATGGTTTCCACCATCCCCGCAGTAATTAACTTAGGCGCGGGTTTTCCAGGAATTAATGCGGTGGTGATAATAATATCCACTTCTATTGCTTGCCTTGCAAACAATGCCATTTCGGCTTCAATAAATTCCTTAGACATGGTTTTAGCATAACCCCCTGAGCCTGAGCCTTCTTCTTTAAAATCCAACATCAAAAATTCAGCATCCATACTTTCAATTTGTTCTTTAACTTCAGGGCGGGTATCAAAAGCTCTAACAATCGCTCCCATACTTTTAGCCGCCCCTATTGCAGCAAGTCCTGCAACGCCTGCACCAATGACCATCACTTTAGCGGGGGGAACTTTTCCTGCGGCGGTAATTTGTCCCGTGAAGAAACGTCCAAAATGCTGCGCTGCTTCAATAACGGCTCTATAACCTGCTATATTTGCCATTGAACTTAAGCCATCAAGCTTCTGCGCTCTAGAAATTCTTGGCACACTATCAACCGCTAAGACATTAACCTTTTTAGACGATAATTTGTCCATTAATGCTTTATTTTGAGCCGGCCAAATAAAGCTGATTAAGGTCTTATCTTCAGTTAATAAACCTGCCTCACTGTCTTCTGGCGGGCGAACTTTCATTATGATGTCCACGTTTTTCCACAGGGTTTTACTGGTTTTAACAATTTTCACCCCCGCTTCTTTATAAGCTTCATCAGAGATATTAGCTGCCTTTCCAGCCCCTGATTCAACGCTGACTTCAAAGCCCATTTTTATAATTTTCTCAGCGGCTTCTGGGGTGGTGGCAACTCGCTTTTCACCTTGATGAATTTCTTTTGGAATACCAATTCTCATACAGTCCTCATTCGTTGTGTTTATTATATTAGCCGTAATGAAACAGTTCGGTTTTAAATTATATTTAAAACCTTAAGAAGGAGCATATGAGAAAAGCTGTTTTTTTTCAATCACTAAATCAATGAAAGAGTGATTACATCATCTGAATGTGCTTTTATTAAGAATAATTTTAATTAAAAGCATACTATTTAAAAACCTGCTGTTGTACCCAAAAACCGCCCATCATTGAGATAACAAAAATAGCAGGATCAAGCAAAGCTAGACCTAAACTAGCAATAGCAGGACCTGGGCAAAAGCCCGCTATTCCCCAACCTATCCCAAATAACATTGCCCCCATTATTAATTTAAAATCAATATCTGTACGTGTAGGAAGCTTAAATTTATCTCCAAAAATAGGCTGATTACGTTTTAAAATAAATTTAAAGGTAACGGAAGTGACTAATAATGCCCCGCCCATCACTAAAGCAAGACTCGGATCCCAATTTCCCGTAACATCCAAAAAATTAAGCACTTTATTTGGATCAATCATTTTAGAAAGCGCAAGCCCAAGGCCAAAAATAAATCCTGCAACTAATGCGACTAATGCTTGCTTCATGCGCTTATTCCTATTACATGGCGAATAATAAATACACTCACGCCCCCAGAAAATATAAAAACTAAGGTTGCAATAATAGATCTTGTTGATAAACGCGCAATACCGCAAACGCCATGCCCACTGGTACAACCATTCCCTAAACGCGTTCCAAAACCTACTAAAAAACCCGCAAGAATTAATAATTCCAGCGGAAAATTTGTACGAGGTATCAATGATTCAGGAAAAAGTTTTACAAAAACCCCCGCACCTATCACCATTCCAAATAAAAAACATAGCCGCCAAAGGTTATCACCTTTAACGGGTGTGAGTAATCCAGATAAAATACCGCTAACCCCTGTAATACGCCCATTGAGTAGTAACATAATTGTTGCACCAAGCCCTATGAATAATCCGCCGAACAACGCACTATAAGGTGTAAAATTTTCCATCAATCATCCTTTATCCGATTGTAAAATTAAGTGACAACAATTATATATCATATATATTATCTAATGATAATATAGAAATTTCCTACCCAAAAATTGTTATAATTATTTGAAAAGGAAGCGGATAAAGAAGCTATTTATATTTTACTAAATTGGTTTAAACAACTAATTTTACGAAAATCGAGACTAAATCATGTCAACTAACAAAACCTACCCTGTTAATGCCGAATTTGCGAAACATTCGCATATTAATAGCGAAACTTATCAAACGATGTACCAACAGTCGATAGATAATCCTGAATTATTTTGGAGCAAGCAGGCAACCAATTTTTTAGACTGGATCAAACCCTGGGATAAAGTCATGGAGTCTAATTTTCCCAAGGGAGAAATTAGTTGGTTTTCAGGAGGAAAATTAAATGTCAGTGTTAATTGCTTAGATCGACATTTAGCCACACGTGCAAACCAAGTCGCCATTATTTGGGAAGGGGATAACCCAAATGAGGATAAAAAAATAACCTATCAGCAGTTACATCAAGAGGTGTGTAAATTTGCTAATGTTTTAAAAGCCCAAGGGGTTAAAAAAGGCGATAGCGTTTGTATTTATCTACCGATGATTGCAGAAGCTGCCACCGTAATTTTAGCTTGTACCCGAATTGGTGCAGTTCATTCTATTGTTTTTGGCGGCTTCTCTGCTGATGCCTTAGCTGATCGTATTAATGATTCTGATTGTGGTTATTTAATTTGTGCAGATGAAGGGGTGCGAGGCGGTAAAGCAATTCCTATTAAAGTGAATGCTGATAAAGCTGCTGCCTTATGTCCTCACCTTAAAAAAATGATTGTGATTAAATACACAGGGGGCGATATAAACTGGAATGTTGAGCGTGATGTGGATTATTTCGCCGAAATGGAAACGGCTTCAAGTGATTGTCCACCTGAACCAATGGATGCTGAAGACCCATTATTTATCCTTTATACCTCAGGTTCAACAGGCAAGCCTAAAGGCGTTCTACATACCACGGGAGGCTATTTGTTATTTGCTGCCATGACGCATAAATACGTGTTTGATTATCATGATGGCGATATTTATTGGTGTACGGCCGATATTGGCTGGGTAACGGGACACTCTTATATTATTTATGGGCCTTTATGTAATGGGGCAACTACATTAATGTTTGAAGGTGTACCGACTTATCCTGATGCTTCTCGATTTTGGCAGGTAATTGATAAACATCAAGTCAATATTTTTTATACAGCCCCTACTGCCATTCGAGCCTTAATGGCACAAGGTGATAAATTTGTTACCCAAACTAATCGTTCTAGTTTACGTCTTTTAGGTTCGGTTGGTGAACCCATTAATCCCGAAGCATGGGAATGGTATTATCATGTGGTAGGCAATGCAAATTGCCCAATTGTAGATACTTGGTGGCAAACAGAAACAGGGGGGATTCTTATTACGCCATTAGCAGGGGCAATGGCGCTTAAACCAGGTTCAGCTTCCCTA
This sequence comes from Methylococcaceae bacterium, assembly GCA_030626845.1. Classification (GTDB taxonomy): domain Bacteria; phylum Pseudomonadota; class Gammaproteobacteria; order Methylococcales; family Methylomonadaceae; genus WTBX01. The sequence goes on along the minus strand of DAOUTG010000073.1, from coordinate 7,867 downwards.
CCCTTTTTTGGGATTAAACCTGAAATTGTTGATAATGAAGGGAATATTTTACAAGGAGAAGCAACAGGCATTTTATTATTAAGTGGCTCATGGCCGGGACAATCTCGGACTGTTTACGGCGACCATCAACGTTTTATTGATACTTATTTTAAAAGTTATCCTCATTATTATTTTACAGGCGATGGTGCGCGCCGTGATGAAGACGGCTACTATTGGATTACAGGGCGTGTTGATGATGTGATTAATGTATCAGGTCATAGAATGGGGACAGCGGAAGTTGAAAGTGCCTTAGTGTTACATGAACAGGTTGCAGAAGCTGCGGTCGTAGGTTATCCCCATGACATTAAAGGACAGGGGATTTATGCTTATGTGACTTTGAATGTTGGAATAGAACCTACAGAAGAGCTTAGACAAGAATTGGTCGCATTGGTACGTAAAGAAATAGGCGCGATTGCAAACCCTGATGTTATTCAATGGGCGCAAGGCTTACCCAAAACACGTTCAGGGAAAATTATGCGCCGTATTTTACGCAAAGTAGCTTCAAATGAAATTGATAACTTGGGTGATACGTCAACGCTTGCAGATCCTGCCGTAGTTAATGATATTATTGATCATCGCGCTAATCAATAATATAACCTAACTATGCTACTTTCTCTTGAAACTATTGGCTATATCGCCGCTTTTTGTACCACTAGCTCCTTTTTGCCTCAAGCTATTTTAACTATTCGTACAAAAGATACTGAATCGCTATCATTAGGGATGTATAGCTTATTTACTATTGGAGTATTACTCTGGCTAATTTATGGAATACATAAAGAAGATTTAGCTTTGATTTGGGCAAATTCAATTACCCTAATCCTTGCTGGGATTATTTTATTTTTTAAAATACACAATATGATTATGCATTTAAAAAATAAGGATTAAATGATCACTCACTAGAGTGGAAATTTTCCACTCTACTTTGATTCGCTTTTTACTTTTTTGATAACAAATTGGTAAAGGTAGGACTTAAACTAAAAGCTTCATAAGGAACAACTGTGGTAAAAATTCCTTCTGCATACGAGGCAACTTGATAGGGGTCAAAGGTAAATTTCAGACCTTCTTCTGTAATGACCCAACTTTTAAAATTCTCAATATTTTTTCCAGCCCCTCCTTCAACCCATTCTTTTGTTGACGGTTCACCTTGTTTGGCTATAACTTGTAGAATACTTTGTTTAGACATAATGGCTAAAAAATTACTTCCCTGGTTAAATAAATTACTAAGGACTAATTGTCGATTATTTTTTAGATCATAATTAAGTACAAAGCTCCAAGAATTTCCATGTGCGCCCCCTGTGTATTCTCTACCAAAAAAAAGAAAACTCGCTATATTTTTATTCATATATTCAACAGAGTAACTAATTGACATATCATAAGGTATATCAGAATCATTCTTGTCATTAATAAACATCTTCTTAAATTCTGCAACCTGAACCATAACCAAAGCTTTAGAAATTTTATTAAAATCTGCCGCTATTTTTTTATTTTTCAACGTGAGTTCAGGATAATTTACTTCAACTTCCCATTTAGCTTTGCTATTGCTATCCTTATATTGACGACTGATAAGATTATTTTTTTCAGTAAAATTTTGAGCTTGTAGCGAAATAGTCGCCAATAAAATAATAGATGTAATAATAAGAAAGCTTATTTTTTTTAAAGACATAATTTTTAACCCGAGACAATTAACTTAAAATAAAAAGGAGATATAAACTTTTTACTTCATTAAGAATAGCAGAAATAATAAAGTCCTCTTTTTGTTTTATCTCCCCTGTATAATAGTTTTTTTTCAACCGTCCTAGTTTATTATTCAGCATGTCAGAACAACTTATCCAAATGCAGCGGCGCAGAACCTTCGCTATTATTTCCCACCCCGATGCAGGTAAAACCACGATTACGGAGAAACTATTGTTATTCGGCGGCGCCATTCAACTGGCAGGTTCAGTCAAAGGACGAAAAGCGGCACGCCATGCAACCTCTGACTGGATGGAGATGGAAAAACAACGGGGAATTTCTGTCACTACCTCGGTGATGCAATTTGATCATAACGATTGTATCTTAAATTTATTAGATACCCCAGGACATGCTGATTTTTCTGAAGATACTTATCGAACTTTAACCGCCGTTGATTCTGCGTTAATGGTCATTGATGTGGCTAAAGGCGTTGAAGAACGTACCATTAATTTAATGGAAGTTTGTCGTCTCAGAACCACACCGATCTTAACCTTCATTAATAAACTTGACCGTGAAGGCAGAGAACCGATTGATTTGTTAGATGAAGTTGAAAGCGTTTTAAAAATAAACTGCGCCCCTATGACCTGGCCTATTGGCATGGGTAAACGTTTTAAAGGCGTTTATCATCTTTATAAAGATGAAGTGCAATTATTTAGCGCGCAACATGGCGGGAAAATTGCCGAATCTAAAATTATCAAAGGCATAAACAACCCGCAATTAGATGAATTATTAGGTTTGCAAGCCGAAGAATTACGTGATGATATTGAGCTAGTTAAAGGGGCGAGCCATGAATTTGATTTAGAAACTTATTTAGCAGGCGAACTAACCCCTGTATTTTTTGGTTCAGCGATTAACAATTTTGGTATTTCAGAATTATTAGATGCAATTGCCGATTATGCCCCTGCGCCCTTAGCAAGAACAGCAGAACAACGTGAAGTTTTGGCAACAGAGGCTAAATTTTCAGGATTTGTATTTAAAATACAAGCAAACATGAACCCCGCTCATCGCGACCGTATCGCATTTTTACGTGTTTGTTCAGGGAAATTTGATAAAGGTATGAAAATTAATCATGTCCGCTTAGGTAAAAGTATTCAAGTCGGTAATGCGATTACCTTTCAAGCCGATAGCCGTAAAAATGTTGAAGAAGCTTATTCAGGTGACATTATTGGTTTACATAATCATGGCACGATTCAAGTAGGCGATACGTTTACTCAAGGTGAAACCTTGAAATTTGGTGGGATTCCTTATTTTGCCCCTGAATTATTTCGCCGTGTCATCTTAAAAGACCCGCTTCGTGGTAAAGCATTACAAAAAGGCTTAGTTCAATTAACCGAAGAAGGCGCAACACAACTTTTTAGACCTTTAAAAAATAATAATTTAATTTTAGGGGCAGTGGGTATCTTGCAATTTGATGTCACCGCCTCTAGGCTTAAGAGTGAATACAATGTTGAATGTATTTATGATAACGTATCGGTTTCAACTGTGCGCTGGGTCAGTTCAAATGATCCTATTAAACTAGAAGCTTTTAAAACTAAAAACTTTGCTAATTTAGCACAAGATGGCGGCGGATATTTAGTTTATCTTGCCAGCACCCGCGTTAATTTACAACTGGCAGAAGAACGCTGGCCTGAGATCACTTTTAATGCCACACGAGAATTATAAACAAAATTTCTATTGGAAATAACTTAAATGAAACAACTTAGTTTAGACCTAACTAATACAACTTATCATTGGCTAAATTCCCAAGTTAAAACAAACCACTTTGCCAATATTAATGAATATCTACAAAATTTAATTAACAAAGAACAGCAACAACAATCACTACAACAAGCGATAACAAAAGGTATAGAGAGCGGTATTAGCCCTCATAGTTTCGATGAAATTACAAACCATCTTCAGGGATAATACTATATACACCTTACACTATATGGAGTTCATCATGAAAAAAATACCCTTATTATTTATCTTTTTTTTAACGGCTTGCGTTACGATTAATATTTATTTTCCTGCCGCAGCCGCTGATAAAGCCGCTGATAAAATTATTAAAGATATACAAAAAATTACCCCAACAGAAACGTCAAAACCTGAGGCGCGTTTGCCTAATTGGCAACTAACCGTTTATCAATGGGTAGATGGCGCACTCAACGTTATCATTAGCCCCGCTCATGCAGAAGAGGCTGATTTATCCATAGATAGTACCGCAATTAGACGTTTACAAGCCTCTATGAAAGCGCGGTTTGATACTTTAGAAGGCTTTTATAATCAAGGGTTTGTTGGCATTACTAAAGAAGGCTTAGTTGCGGTAAAAGATACCGCTGCTGTGCCTTTAAAAGAACGTAATAAAGTGAATAAATTAGTCACCGCTGAAAATAAAGACCGAGAAGCTTTATATCATACCATTGCTGATGCAAATGGACACCCCGACTGGTATCAACAAATCAAATCAACCTTTGCGACACGTTGGGTAACAAATGCTCAACCAGGCTGGTGGTATCAATCTAATAATGAAAGTTGGACGAAAAAATAAATGGCACGTAGACGCAACCGCAAAAAAAAATTATCTGAGACTCCTGTTAAGGTTGTCATAGAGTCATTAGCTCATGATGGACGAGGTATTGCTCATGTTGAAGGTAAAGTTATTTTTATTGATGAGGCTTTACCCGGTGAAGAACTGGAATTTGTTTATACCGACAGTCGTAAAGATTATGCAGAAGGTAAAGTGGTTAATTTAATTAGCCGTTCTGAGCTTCGAGTTGAACCTGAATGCCCGCATTTTGGCGTTTGTGGCGGCTGTAGTTTTCAACATGTAGCAGCCGATGAACAAATTAAGCTTAAGCAAGGTTTATTAAAAGAGCAATTCTCAGGCATTGGTAAAGTTGAGATTGAACAAATTTGGCAACCCTTAACCGATGAACATTGGGGCTATCGCCGTAAAGCCCGTATGGGGGTTAAATATGTTGCTAAAAAAGGACGTGTTCTAGTCGGTTTTAGAGAACGCCGCAATCCTTTTTTAGCTGAAATGGAGCGCTGTAAAGTTATGCACCCGAAGGTAGGGTTAAAATTAATGGCGTTATCTGAAATGATTGGACAACTCTCCATTAAAGATAAAATTCCTCAAATTGAAGTGGCTTTAGGCGATGAGGACTGTGTGTTAGCTTTTCGGGTTTTAGAACCTGCAACGGATGAAGATAAAGCTATTATGCGCGAGTTTGGGCATCAACATCAAATGAGCATCTGTTTACAATCCAAAGGGCCTGATACCATTAAGCCGCTGGAAGGAGAGCCAGAAGTTTTACCGCACTATAGCTTACCTGAACAGGGGCTAACCTTTAAATTTAAACCTGCGATGTTCACCCAAGTGAATTATGGTATTAATCGTAAAATGGTGACACGTGCCTTAGAAGCCTTGGAATTAACGCAAGATGATATTGTGTTAGATTTATTTTGTGGTTTAGGTAATTTCACTTTACCATTAGCCACTAAAGCAAAACACGTAGTCGGTATTGAAGGTGATTTACCCCTAGTAAATCATGCTAAAGAAAATGCACGATTCAATAATTTAGACAATGTTGAATTTCATGTCGCCGATTTAACTAAAGAGGTGAGTCAATTTTCATGGGCAAAACAAAAATTTACTAAGATCTTATTAGACCCCTCTCGTGCAGGCGCGAGTGAAGTGTTACATCATTTAAAAAAATGGCAACCTGAGTTAATTGTTTATGTTTCTTGTAATCCTTCAACGTTAGCACGAGATGCAGGAATTTTAGTCAATGAACTAGGTTATAAATTAGTCAAAGCAGGGGTCATGGATATGTTTCCACAAACAGGACATGTTGAGTCCATTGCCCTCTTTAAAAAATAAAGAAAATTATAAAAACACAGGTAATACTATGCAAACAATGAATGATAGAGATGGCTTAATTTGGATGGATGGCGAATGGGTCGATTGGCGTGAAGCAAAAATTCACGTGTTAACCCATACCTTACATTATGGCGCAGGTGTCTTTGAGGGCTTACGTGCTTATCATGCCGAACAAGGCACGGCTATTTTCAAATTAAAAGAACATACCGACCGTCTTTATCGTTCCGCCCATATTTTGAATATGAAAATCCCCTTTACTAAAGAGGTCTTGAATGAGGCACAACGATTAGCGATTGGAAAAAATAACCTTGATAGTGCCTATATTAGAACCATGTGTTTTTATGGTTCAGAAGGCATGGGGTTGCGTGCGGATAATTTAAAGGTTCACGTGATGATTGCCGCTTGGGAATGGGGGGCTTATTTAGGCGCGGATAATATGGAAAAAGGGATTCGTATTAGAACGTCATCTTATACCCGTAACCATGTTAATAGTACGATGTGTAAAGCCAAAGCTAATGGCAATTACATTAATTCAATTCTTGCCTTACAAGAAGCCTTAGCCGCAGGTTATGATGAAGCGTTATTATTAGACCATGAAGGTTATGTTGCTGAAGGCAGTGGAGAAAATTTATTTATTGTTCGCAATGGTAAATTATATACGCCTGAAACCACCTCGGCTTTAGAAGGTATTACCCGCGATACGATTATGACGATTGCTCATGAACAAGGCTTAGAAGTGATTGAAAAACGCATCACTCGTGATGAAGTTTATATTGCCGATGAAGCTTTTTTTACAGGCTCTGCCGCAGAGGTTACGCCGATTAGAGAATATGATGACCGAGCCATAGGGGCGGGAACGCGTGGGGCTATTACCGAAAAATTACAGAGTTTGTATTTTGATTATGTCCATGGTCGTCAAGAAACACACCGTGATTGGTTGACCTATACGGCATAATGCACAAACGTACCCGTATTTTAATCGTCGGTGCTTCTTGGGTCGGCGATATGGTAATGGCACAAAGTCTGTTCATTACTTTAAAACAGCAACAGCCTAATTGCCAAATTGATGTCCTCGCCCCTAAGTGGACATTTGCCTTATTAGAACGAATGCCAGAAGTTTCAAAAGCCATTGAAATGCCTTTAGGGCATGGTAAATTAGGGCTAATGGCACGGTTTAATTTAGGTAAACAATTACGCACTAATCACTATGATCAAGCGATATTATTACCTAATTCGTGGAAATCAGCCTTAACCCCATTTTTTGCTAATATTCCTATTAGAACAGGCTATGTGGGTGAATGTCGTTGGGGGTTATTAAATGATGCCCGTCAATTAGACAAAGAAATATTAACCCAAACGGTACAACGTTTTGTGGCTTTAGCTTATCCAAAACCATTAGCTAACCCCCCTAAATGTCCTGTTCCTTATTTTAATATTTCGACTGTTCAACAACAGCAAGTCTTAACTAAATTTAACTTAAACCCCAAAACCAAAATTCTTATTCTTTGCCCTGGTGCTGAATTTGGGCGTGCCAAGCGTTGGTTACCTGAATATTTTTCAGACGTTGCAAATTATTATTTAAAGAAAAACTGGGAAGTTTGGTTAATGGGGTCAGATAAAGATCAAGCGGTTGCAAAAGAAATTAACCAACAAACCAACGAAGGTTGTAGAAATTTTGCGGGATTAACGACCATTGCAGAAGCCGTAGATTTAATGTCATTAGCAACTGCAATCGTAGCAAATGATTCAGGATTGATGCACATTGGCGCAGGCGTGAATAAAAAATTAATTGCTATTTACGGCTCATCTGATCCAACATTTACTCCCCCTCTCAATAAAGAAGCCAACGTTATGTATTTAGGATTAGCTTGTTCCCCTTGTTTTAAACGTGAATGTCCTTTGAAACATAGGGATTGTTTAATAGGAATTAAGCCTGGGCAAGTTATTGAATTAATAGCTAGAATGTAGTCGATGATGCAACGTAAATTCAAGTAATAAATGCAATACCATGTAATTTATTTTTTATCATGTACAGAGATTGACTTATTACAATTCAACGCGATAAGTTGCGCTAAATTATAGGATGTGCTGAGGCACGAAGCGCATCTTTCGAGTAAAATAACACGAATGATGCGCCTCCTATCGTCGGCACATCATTCGTGTTATTTTACTCGAAAGATGCGCTTCGTGCCTCAGCACATCCTATAATTTAGCGCAACTTATCGCGTTGAATTG
>DAOUTG010000077.1 GCA_030626845.1 Methylococcaceae bacterium | reverse complement strand
GGACATTTTGCAGAACTTCCTATTGCTTTACGGATTGCCAATCAACATGGAAAAATGGCAGTCACAGGGCAAAATGATATGTTCGGATTGATGGTTCAAGCGGCGGATAATAATGAAGGGGATGAAAGCTATTCTACCGATGTTGAACCTTGGGCAGAACGTGAACGCTTAGAAGGGGAAAAACAAACATTAGGTTTGTATTTAACAGGGCATCCTATCAATCAATATCAACAGGAATTAAAACAATTTACTCATGGGAATATTAATAAATTATTGGGGGATGTAGAGCGCTCAGGAGGAAAAGTGGAGGCGCGAGTGGCAGGTTTGGTTTTAGAAATTAGAACGCGGCAAACCAAAAAAGGAACAACCATAGGTTTTGCTGTTCTGGATGATCGAACGGGGCGTTTAGAGGTTGCAGCATTTAGTAATACTTATGAACAATATCGTGATGTTTTTGTTAAAGATGCCTTGCTAGTCGCAGAAGGCGGTTTAGCCATGGATGATTTTAGTGGTATGTTGCGATTGACCGCTGAAAAAATGTACAGTATTGAACAAGCACGCGCGACTTTTGCTCGCTGTTTAGCCTTTGAATGGCATTGTCGTGATGCAAATACCGATACTTTAGAATTTATTAGTATTCTACGAGAAATTATTGCCCCTTTTAAAGGGGGAGATTGTCCAGTGGTCATTCATTATTTTTCAAAAGAGGCGGCAACAAAATTGCAACTGGGTGAAAATTGGCGAGTACAGGCAACTGATGAATTGATTTTACGCTTGCAACGTTGTCCTTATATTAAAGCGGTAGAAATTAAATATAAATAAATTTTAGCGGGTATAAACCATGTATTGTGTTAAATCATCACAAACAATAGAAGAAGTTATTAAAAAATCACGTTTTATCGGGATTATTATTCCCTGTGACACGGAAAATAAATTCTTATTCCTCACCCATTTAATATTAAGCCATTTTATCATGCTAAGTTTAGCTTATACTTGTTTTCAAAAATGCTAAGTCCTAGCTAAATTATCTTTAGTGAAAAAAGTCCCATTGAATAGTCAACCCCCTTAAGTAATCAAATGATTAATTATATTATCCGTCGTTTTTTATATGCTTTTCCCTTATTGATGGGGGTTAATATTTTAACTTTCGTCCTGTTTTTTGTCGTGAATACCCCTGATGATATGGCACGAATGCAGCTAGGGCAAAAACATGTAACACAACAAGCCGTTGATAACTGGAAACAACAACGCGGATATGATCTGCCTTTATTATGGAATACTAAAGCGAATAACCCCGTCACCGAAACCATTTTTTATCAAAAATCTATGGGGTTATTCGTATTTGATTTTGGCATTTCAGACAGTGGACGTAATATTAGTAGTGACATTAAACAACGAATGTGGCCGAGTCTTGCGATTGCTTTACCTTCCTTAATCGTCGGTCTCTTGGTGAATATTTCGGTCGCTTTGCTCATGGTGCTATTTCGGAATAGTTATATTGAATTCAGTAGTATCGTTTTATGTGTCATGTTAATGTCCATTTCTTCTCTTTTTTATATTATTGGTGGACAATTTTTAGTCGGAAAATTATTACGGCTTGTCCCTATTTCGGGGTATGACACAGGATTTAACGCGATTAAATTTTTAATTTTACCTGTTTTAATTGCGGTGATTGCAGGGATTGGTTCAGGGGCTAGATGGTATCGAACTTTATTTTTAGAAGAAGTTGAAAAAGATTACGTTCGCACGGCAAGGGCTAAGGGGCTGACAGAAGCCCAAGTTTTATTTAAACATGTCTTAAGAAATGCGTTGATTCCTATCTTAACGGGTGTCGTTGTCATTTTGCCGCTATTGTTTATGGGCAGCTTAATTACTGAATCTTTTTTTAGTATTCCAGGACTTGGAAGTTACACGATTGATGCGATTAATCGCCAAGATTTTGCCATTGTTCGTTCAATGGTTTTTTTAGGTTCAGCTTTGTATATTTTAGGATTATTAATGACTGATATTTCTTATACTTTAGTCGATCCACGCGTGAGGTTGTCTTGATGGTTGTTTTATGGACAGATGGATTAGTATTTTTTTTGGTCTTAGCAGTGATTAGTTTTAGTTTTTATTTTGCACGCAAACCACAAATGAAACGCCCCTTAGGAAAAATAGCGAATAATAAAGTGGGGATGTTGTCATTGGTGGTTTTATTTTTTTTTATGGGGATTGGTTTATTAGACTCGATTCACTTTAAATCCAGTGAAACCAGTGCAAAGCCTATTATTAGTGTTTTAGATTACTGGGCATCGCCTTTAAGAATGCAGGGAGAGAAAACTTATTCAGCCCCTTTTGCCGCTCATCTTTATAGTAAAGAAACCATTATTTTAGAAAATGGGACTAAAGTTTGGGCTTATCCGCGTTTGCAACATGGGGGCAAGCATTTGAAACAGCCGAGTGTGGAGAAAGTAGGGGATATTTTTATAAAAGGGAGTATTGGCTTTGCTAAGGGAAGCGTTTTATTTATGCTTATTTTTATCATTTCATTAAAATTAACTAAAAAATCGCTGGCGACAAAAACGATAAAAGCAGCTTGGATATTAACTTTTTTATTAGTTTCAATGAGTTATATGTTAATTGATCTTTCGACTTATTATCATGTTTTTGGGACAGATAAAGTGGGGGAAAATATTTTTTATCAAGCAGTTAAAAGTATTCGTACAGGTTTGGTGATTGGTTCATTAACCACTTTAATTATGCTGCCGTTAGCGATTAGTTTTGGAATTATGGCGGGGTTTTTTCGAGGGTGGGTTGATGATGTGATTCAGTATATTTACACCACGTTAAATTCTATTCCGAGTGTGTTATTAATTGCAGCGTCCATATTAATGGTGCAAGTTTATATGGCAAACCATGAGCAAGATTTTACTAGTTTAATTGTTCGTGCTGATATGCGTTTATTATTTTTATGTTTAATTTTAGGGGTGACAAGCTGGACAGGTTTATGTCGATTATTACGGGCTGAAACTTTAAAATTACGGGAAATGGAATATGTGCAAGCCGCACAAGCTTTGGGGGTAAAACGAGGCCGAATTTTATTTCGCCATATTTTACCGAATCTCATGCACATTGTACTTATTTCAGTGGTTTTAGATTTTAGTGCCTTGGTATTGGCAGAAGCGGTTTTATCTTATATTAATATTGGCGTTGATCCAACGACCTATAGCTGGGGAAATATGATTAATGGCGCACGTTTAGAAATGGCACGAGACCCTGTGGTTTGGTGGCCTTTAAGTGCTTCATTTATATTTATGTTTACTTTAGTTTTAGCGGCTAATTTATTCGCAGATTGTGTTAGAGATGCCTTTGATCCTAGGCGAGAGAGTGCTTTGTAAAAATATATTCATTGTCACCTGATAAAGTTATTAATAATAAATTAGTTAGTTAAATATTCTTAAGTCTCTGTACACAAAAAACAATAAAAAATCCTTAAAAGTATTAATATATAACCTTTCAAGTCAAGATAAATTCATGGGAACAAAGGCTTTATATTTCTTCTTATCTCTGTAATTTTAATATTAGCTCTATCTAAAAATAGCGGGAGAGCCGTTTTTCATAAGAGCCGTCAGGTTTTTATCATTAAAAAAATTAATCTCACCGCTACCATTAAAAAGCGTATCAATTTATACTTACACTGATAACTTCATTATTATTCAATAACACACTAAGGAAAAGTAAATGAGTGCAACACTTTCAAATATGATGCCTTTAGGTACATTAGCCCCCGATTTTAAATTAATTGAGCCTTTGAGTAACACGACACTTAAGTTACAAAATTTAAGAGGTGAAAAAGGAACAGTCGTGATGTTTATTTGTAACCATTGTCCTTATGTGATTCACATTAAACAACAATTAATTGATATTGCAGCCCATTATATTCAGCAAGGTATTAATATTATTGCCATTAATGCCAATGATATTGAAAAGCACCCACAAGATGCACCTGATAAAATGGTTGAATTAATGGCGCAATGGGGAAACCCTTTTACGGCGTATTTATATGATGCATCGCAAGAAACTGCAATAGCTTATCAAGCCGCTTGTACACCTGATATTTATTTATTTGATGAAAAACTTAACTGTGTTTATCGGGGACGTTTAGATGCTTCAACGCCTAAAAATAATGAGCCATTAACAGGAGCAGATTTACGTGCGGCTTTAAATAACTTATTAGCGGATAAAGCCATCAATGAGACACAAATTCCGAGTATCGGTTGTAATATTAAGTGGAAATGAAATAATAATCAGGGGGGTTATTAATCACCTAAGTCATAAATACTAACTGTTCTAGCATTGAGTATTTACATAATTATAATAAAAAACATGTGTTTTCTAGCCATTAATAAAGGGATGAAAATACAGATTGGAGATTTGCATGAATATTGAGGTTTTTAAAACCGTAGGCTCTACTTTTGCGATTACAGGTGTAGTTATTGCTGTTATCGTTTATTTTGTAGACATTGAAATGTTTCAAAATATTGCCCCATTTTTAGGTTTTGCTGGTTTAGGCTTTGCTTTTTTTATCTATCGAACCATTTTAGCCCATTCAGCAGGGACTAAAAAAATGGAAGCCATTGCGGATTTAATCCATGAAGGCGCGATGGTATTTTTAAAAGCAGAATACAAGATTTTATCTATTTTTGTACTCGTCGTCGGATTACTAATTTTTATGTTTATTGGTCATGCCACTGCATTTGCATTTTTAGCAGGGGCTGTTTGTTCTATGTCAGCAGGTTTTTTTGGTATGGAAGCTGCGACTCGTGCGAATGTCAGAACCTCTAGTGCAGCTAATTCAGAAGGCATAGGTGCTGCATTAATGATCGCCTTTGGTGGCGGTTCTGTCATGGGGTTATCTGTTGCCTCATTAGGACTTGTGGGTATTGGTATCGTCTTTATGTTTATTGACCCAAGTAATATAGAAAGTTATAAAATGTTAAATGGCTTTGCGATGGGCGCGTCGTCAATTGCTTTATTCGCACGGATTGGTGGGGGTATTTATACCAAAGCCGCTGATGTCGGCGCTGATTTAGTCGGCAAAGTGGAAGCAGGGATTCCAGAGGATGATCCGAGAAACCCTGCAACGATTGCTGATAATGTCGGTGATAATGTCGGAGATACGGCAGGTATGGGCGCTGATATATTTGAATCTTATGTAGGCTCTGTCATTGCAACTATCGCCATTGCAGCCTCGGCAACTAACTTTGTAGATAATAATATGCAAACAAATGCACTCATATTACCGGTAGCTTTCATCGTTGTCGGTTTAATTGCTTCTGCAATGGGGGTTGTAGCAATGCAAAAAATCAAAGATTACAATCCTGCTCACGCTTTAGAAGCTGTCACTTGGATTGCCGCAGGATTATTTTTATTATTTGCTTTTCCTTTAGTTCTCTCAGCAGGAATACAATTTGATTTAGGTGATAGAACGACGGCTGTTTTAGGCCCTTTTTATGCCGTATTAAGCGGTGTCCTTGTTGGTATTTTTATTGGTCGTGTTACTGATTTTTATACTTCAAAATCTCCTGTTGAAGCGATTGCACAAGCCTCTAAATTTGGACCTGCAACCAATATTATTGCAGGTTTAGGAATCGGAATGCGCTCTGTTGTACTTCCTATTTTAGGTATTTCAGCCGCTATTTTATTAGCTTATTATTCCGCAGGGTTATATGGTATTGGGATTGCAGCGGTAGGCATGTTAGCAACAACAGGGGTTACCATGTCAGTTGATGGCTATGGTCCTATTGCAGATAATGCAGGCGGTATTAGTGAAATGGCAAAATTGGGTGAAGAAACACGTAAAATTACTGATTCTTTAGATGCTATTGGTAATACCACAGCGGCTGTCGGTAAAGGCTTTGCCATTGGCTCTGCCGCCTTAACCGCTTTAGCTTTATTTTCAGCTTATGCCGCCGCAGCAGGATTAACCACTATTGATTTATTAAACCCTCTCGTCGTGGTCGGTCTTTTTATTGGAGGGGCAGTGCCTTTTCTTGTTGCTGCTATGACGATGGACTCGGTTGGAAAAGCGGCACAAGACATGGTTGAAGAAGTGCGTCGTCAATTTCGTGAAATTACAGGATTAATGGAAGGCAAAGCGCAACCTGATTCAAGTCGTTGTATTGAAATCTCAACTAAAGCTTCATTACGGGAAATGATTTTACCAGGTTTAGTCACTATTTCTACCCCTGTTTTAGTGGGTTTTATTTTAGGTGAAGAAGCCCTAGGCGGATTATTAGCAGGTTCATTATTAGCAGGTGTATTAATGGCATTGTTTATGGCAAATGCAGGCGGTGCTTGGGATAATGCCAAAAAATTAATCGAAGGAGGCGCATATGGCGGTAAAGGCTCTGATGTTCATAAAGCGGCTGTTTGTGGTGATACTGTTGGCGACCCATTCAAAGATACCTCAGGTCCGGCTTTAAACATTGTCGTTAAATTAATGGCTGTTGTCTCTTTAGTGATTGCGCCATTATTATCCTAAAGAATTAATAATTATCCCGTAAGGTGGTCTTAACCCACTTTACGAGATTAAACATTTTACTTTCAAGTTAGAGACTATTATCATGACAAAAATCGCACTCTCTTTTGAACTTCCAGCTAACCTCAATGCAGAAAAATTTATTGCTAAATTAGCTAAAAAAACACCCTGTGAGCTCGTTCAACAACATTACGCGCAAAAAAGTTTTTATGACAGCTTTGATTGGCGACTTTATGATGCCAATTTAACTTGTGAGTTCAACCAATCAAAAGATGCAACCCTTTTGGTGTTAAAAAGAACCTCAACCGCTGATATTATTGCCTCAACAGTGATTGACAAAGCGCCCATCTTTGCTAAAGACTTACCTATAAGCCCACTTTCAGATAAATTACTTAACCTATTAGAAATGCGGGCATTGCTCCCATTAACAACATTAGAGTTACAAATTTATAAACTCAACATTTTTAATGAAGACCAAAAAACAATTGCCCGTTTACTCATTGAAGATTACACCAACTTTGGTTGCAGATTAGCCATTCAACCGATTAAAGGTTATGACAAAGCTGCAACCAATTTACATCAATTATTAGTTAAACATTTATCTTTAATAGTCATTAGAAAACCTATTTTATTAGCTGTTTTAAAAAGCCAAGGGCGAAAACCTAAAGACTATAGCTCTAAATTAAACCTTCAACTTAAACCGACCATGCCAGCAAATAAAGGCATTAGGATTATTTATAAAACTTTGCTCAATACAATAAAAATCAATGAACAAGGAACTATTGATGCCATTGACTCTGAATTTTTACATGATTTTAGAGTTTCAATTAGACGAACACGTTCAGGATTAAGTCAATTTAAAGCTATTTTTTCTAACAATATAAATACTCATTACAGCCAATATTTTGCTTGGCTCGGAAGTATTACTAGCTTGAGCCGTGATTTGGACGTTTATTTATTAAACATTGATGACTACAAGGCCAGTTTACCAAAATCAATGCGTGAAGACTTAAATCCCCTGATAATTTTTTTACAGACTAAAAAAATTATTGCTCAAAAAAAGCTGGCAAAAAAACTAACTTCAAAAAAATATTTGCAAACCTTAGGTCAATGGGAAGATTATTTAAAACAACCCCCGACTGAAAATACATCATTAACCCTAAAACAACTGGCTGACACTAGAATTTGGACAGTCTATCAACGAATATTAAAAGAAGGTTCAGTCATTACCCAGCAGACACCTGCACAAGCCCTACATGACTTAAGAAAAACTTGTAAGAAATTACGTTACTTAATGGAGTTTTTCCAAAGTTTATACCCAACGAGTAAAATTAAAATTCTCATTAAATCACTCAAAAATCTTCAAGCAGTATTAGGTGATTTTCAAGATTATGAGGTTCAAGAAAATGCCTTGCGAAAATTTAGTGAAGAAATGATGCATTTACAATCTGTTTCTACACCGACATTCTTAGCTATGGGCGTTTTAGTACAAAAACTAGATGAAAAACGTTGCCAAGCACGTCATCATTTTGCAAAATGTTTTATTGAATTTAAAACCCCATCAAATCAAGCCATTTTTAAATCATTATTTGCAATGCAAACAAGGGAGACAAAATGAAAGTTATTGCGACCTATAATATCAAAGGCGGGGTTGGCAAAACTTCAACCACGGTTAATTTAGCTTATCTTGCCGCGAAAAATGGTTATCAAACCTTGGTTTGGGATTTAGATCCCCAAGGGGCAAGTAGTTATTATTTCAGAGTTAAACCTAAAGTAAAAGGCGGTAGTAAAGCTTTGATTGCAGGTAAACGAGAATTGGATGGTTTAATTAAAGGGACAGATTTTGATTATCTGGATTTATTGCCCGCTGATTTCTCATTTAGAAACCTTGATTTAGTCTTAGATGCACGAAAAAAACCAACGCAACGTTTACAAAAATTACTCAAACCTTTAGCGGATGAATACGATTATGTATTTTTAGATTGCCCCCCTAATATTTCTTTATTATCAGAAGCTGTTTTTGAAGCGGCTGATATTTTATTATCGCCTATTATTCCAACCACATTATCATTACGAACACTGGAACAATTAAAACGTTTTATTAAAGAAAATAAACTTAAAAATTTAGAGTTAATTTCCTTTTTTTCAATGGCAGATCAACGAAAAAAGATGCACAAGGAGATTATAGCCTCACTCGGTAAACAACATGCAGATCTTTTAGATATTGTGATTCCCTATGCTAGTGATATAGAAAAAATGGGCATTAAACGAATGCCTCTAGGGGCTTATACGCAAAAAGGGCGTTCAGTTGAAGCTTATCAAGCTTTATGGCAGGCTATTTTGCAACGCATATAATTTATCTGCTTCATAACGTTGATTAGTCATACAGATACTAAGATTAGACGATTGAAATATAGGAGTCCAAAACATGTTTTGGACTCCGATTTACATTTTTGTCATGTATAAAGAACTTAAATTTATATCCTCATTACACACACTCTACTAATCCTTATATTCATGAGCTAAGACTATTGATAATTTTTTAAAGCCGTTGTTAATTCTGAAATATTAATAGGCTTGGTTAAATAATAATCAAAAATATCGTTAGTTTCATCAATCTCTTGCTTCATGGCTGCCGCCGTCACCGCGATGATCGGAATGTGTTCAAAAGCGGATAAACTTTTTAAATGGTGTGTGAATTCAATCCCATTCATTTTAGGTAAATGTATATCCATTAAAATAATATCATACATTTGTTTTGACAGCATTTCCCAGCCTTTTTCAGCAGAATCAGCAATAGAAAGTTCTAATGGCTCAAAAGCTTCAAAAAAGAATGACATTAATTTTTGATTAACCGAATTATCTTCCACATATAACACCCGTTTTTTTACACTTGGCTCTGACTCTATTTTATCAATATCCCCTGAAATCTTTTGATTAGTGGTCAATAAAACCTTTTCTGTATTCACTTGCTCACTTAAGGCTAATTCCACCCAAAAAGTTGAACCGACATTCTCAATACTTTCAAAACCAATACGCCCTTTCATCAATTCAACCAGATTTTTGGTGACCATTAAACCAATCCCTGTGCCTTCAATTGCTGAGTTTTCTTGTCCCAAACGATTAAACGAATCAAAAACTTTATCCTGTTTTTTTAAAGAGATACCGATACCCGTATCAATGACCTTTATTTTAATAATATTATCGCGGCTAATTTCCCATTCAACCGTTACAGAACCGCCTTGTCGATTATATTTAATTGCGTTGCTGAGTAAGTTTAATAACACCTGTTTTAAACGAATATAATCGGCGACCACCAAGACACTTAACTCAGTTTCCAGACGATTAATAGTAATTTGATTTTGTTCAGCAAGACCTTGTACCAGTAAAATACTCTCATCAATCGCTTCCTTTAAATTGATCGCTTCTATTGATAAGCTCATTTTTCCAGCTTCAATCGCCGACAATTCTAGCACTTCGTTAATTAAGCTTAATAAATGATTACCACTGCTATTGATGTAACCTATTTTTTCTTTTTGAACGTGAGTCAAAGGCGATTTTCGGTCATTTTCCAATAGTTGAGAAAAGCCTAAAATAGCATTTAGCGGCGTGCGTAACTCATGACTCATTGACGAAAGAAATTCAGATTTGGCTTTATTGGCCTTTTTAGCCTCTAAAGCGGATAATTCCAATTGTTGCTCATTATATTTATCGTGGGTAATATCTAAATGACTGCCAATAATTCTGACAGGGCTATTATACAACAACTTTCGCAATTGAACGAAACCAAAGCCATTCACCGCTTTTTGTCTGAATTCGATAATCTATTTTGCAAGGCCCGCCAGTGTTGAGACATTCTTGATAATTAGTTAAGACTTTTTCTTCATCATCTTTATGTACCGATGATAACCACTCTTCAAGTATGGAATAAAACCTAGCCGATTCATACCCTAATAAATTGTAATATTCTTCACTGACTGAAAATTTACCCGTCATCATATTATGGTCAAACCAGCTTAATTTAGAAATTTTTAAGCCCAGCGATAAACGTTCTTCACTTTCAAAAGCTTGTTTCGTGGTTTTTTTTATATTATAGACTAGTGCTAAATAGGTTAAACAGGTAAAAAATAAAAACAACGAAGTGACCATTAACGTTTGATAAAACTCATCATCAATGAGTGCTTGTCGATGCACAACGGACATTTCAGCAACCGTTAAATAAAAAACCCCATCTTCTGAATACATCGGAATGGCAACACCACGAAACGTTCCCCATTTATCAGAATATTCAAAAAAATCTTTTCGCCTATTCTCGAATATTTTTTGAAGAAAAGGGCTAACCTTATCATGAGCATTTAAATAAGCTGTCCTATTATTTAACTCAAACCCAGATCGTGTCGCACTAGAGGCGGTGTAAATAATTTCACGATTTTTTTTGATTAAAGTGTAGATAAAGGTAATATCATTTTTTACGGTATATTCGGATAATTTAAGGGTTTGTTTAAGATTGTTGTTGCTATTATCCTGATTTTTAGACATTCCTTGGTAATGATATTTCTCAGGCAATAAAATAGGTAGGGTGCGAGCCGCATCTTCAAGTTGCTTATCTAAGTATTGGTTAAGCCTAGTTTTTTCTTTATTGAAACTAAAATAAGCATAAGTAATCACGACAAAAATATAAATTATAAATGCTAATGAAATATATAAATTTAAATTTATTTTTTTGAAAATCATATTTTAGTGGCTTAATAAAAGGTGCGTCGCATTCTAAATTATGATAGATAATAATTATGACAGGAAGATGAATGTTTAATTTATGAGCGTTAATTCTGTGTCATGACGATAAAGGCGTTAGTGTAAAGTAAAAATAGCGTTTAAGATGAGTAGTTACGTCAATTTAAGAACCGTTAGTAACTCGTTTTAATAAAACTTAACCATTGTTGTGCAGTGGTTGCACTACTTTTATCTAAAATAGCCATTTCAAAAGCCGCTTCTGCTTGACTTATATCTTTCAGATGATAATGGGTAATGCCCAATAATAATTGACTCACGCCTTGCGCTTCAAATTCACCTAATTCCAATGCCTTATTAAAGGCGTTAATCGCTTGTTGCCAATTTTTCTGCCGACTATAAATTTGCCCCAGTTTCTCATAAAGTGATGCTTTTGGCGTTAATGCTAAGGCAGACTCTAATGCTTTTTGTGCAAAAACAGGTTCTTTAGCCTTTAGCCACGCATTACCGAATAACTCTAAAGTTTCAGCATTTTTTACAAGGTTTTTTTTCTCAAATTGTTGTTGTAAAAATTCAGCGGCTTTATAAGGTGTTTTCGCATATAAAAATAATTGAGCTAACTCAAGTAATTCAGCTTCTGTCGTTAAAAAACCACGTTGATAAGCTAGATGTTGAATACTTGCGGCATGACTATAATCTTCGGCATTATGGTAAGCCGTACTAAGCTGTTGCCAATGGGCTTTATTATCAGGTTCTTTTTTTAACTGTTTTTCTAAAACGCTAATCGCAGCACGATAATCTTTGGTTTTATAACCTAAGGCTAATTGTAGTTGAGTCCAAGCTTTTGGCGGATTAGCCGTTGCTGCCGTTGCTTTTTTAACTAATGCTATCGCTTTATCATATTGCTGATGCTG
>DAOUTG010000040.1 GCA_030626845.1 Methylococcaceae bacterium | reverse complement strand
CTCTTAGGACGACCTTCTAATCCAGCAGGCAAAGATTTTTGGGTTGACCACGTGACAGAAGGCACATTAAACCTTCAAGACTTAACGACTGAAATTGCATCATCACCTGAAATGCAATCTCATTATGCATCGGCATTAGAATGGGATTTTACAATATAATCGTCAATTCGTAGAGATGTGGCATATTGCATCTCTATCGTTTGACATGGGTCTATAATTCATCTATTTGACTCACTGATAAACTGGTTGCTAATACAATCGTTTCGATAGCAACCCCTGCCTTTTTTAATCGTTTTGGAGGTGGCAAATAAAATGCGCTGTAAATAATCTAATTCCCGTGAATATTGAATTTCTACAATAATAATTTGTTAATGGCTATCAATGACTTTAATATCAACACGATTAGTTTTATTTTGTTCAAATTCTTGATTACCTTCGCTTTCCAAGACTTCTAAAATTGTAATGTCAGTGAATAATAGCTCACTCAAAAAACCTTCCAAAATTAGCTTTGCTTCTCAATATTTTTTTAATTGCCCAGTCAAAGCTGATGAGTTTTCTTGACATTTATATTTCCACCTATAATCTTTTTATTTTTGAAATAACCTTATTCTTTATTCTCTAATGGCTCTTCAAAAATCCCCGTCAACTTTTGTTTAAATTCCAACGCAATTTCACGCGCCCCTGCTCGTGTTCTAATCACTCGCGGCGTTATTAAAATTACCAACTCCGTTTTAGTCAGGGTTTTTTCTGTACTACCAAATAAACCCCCAATAATAGGTATTTGATTTAATAAGGGTATCCCCGTTTTATTATAAGTTTTATTCTCACTAATTAACCCTCCCAAGACTATCGTCTCTCTATCTTGTACCGCAACTATACTGTTTATTTTTCGTTGTAATATTGAAGGCGAATCAATTTGTGACGTACTCCCATCCGAACCTGCGGGTATCGCATTATCTACACTTTGCTCTATTTCCATTATCACTAATCCATTCGCATTAACCCTAGGCTTTACTTTGAGTGTTACTCCCGTTTCTCGCATTTGGATGGTATTACTCGTCGCACCTGTATCTGTCGTCAATTCAGACGTTCTCACAGGAATTTGTTCACCTACTTGAATAACCGCTTCTTGATTATTCAATACCATTAAAGATGGCGCTGAAATGACATTAATTTTATTATCTTTAGCCTCTGCACTTAAAACTGCACGGACATTATCTGAACTACTGGCAAAAGAATAACCAAAGCCTGGATTAATTGCCGTTGCCGCTAATGTCGCTAAATCTGTTAAGCCAACGCCTGTACCACTACTAACTCCATTAGCTCCTCCTTTACCATGCGTAAAATACCAACGTATCCCATAACGTAACTCATCTGTTAAGGTTACTGAAATAATCGTCGCATCAATTAAAACCTGTAACGGCATCACATCTAGTTGGGCTATAACATTTTTTAACATTTCATATTGGGGCTGAGTCGCTGCAATTATTAAGGCATTATTAGTCACATCTGCCACAATATTAACGCCTTCTAATTCTTCCAGGCTACCAACAGATGCACCAGTACGTTTATTCGTTTTTTTAGTGGGTGTTTTTTGTTTGTTATTAATAAAACCTTCTCTTACCCCAGGCGCAAGGGCTTTATCCTTAGTTTTCGTACGCCCTGTACCACTAATAATCGCAGTAAGGGTATTGGCTAATTCTTCGGCATCTACATGTTTGACCGCATAAACAATAATCCCATTACTACTAGAAGTATTCGTTTTATCTAAGCGAGCAATCCATCTTTCAACCGTTTTTAAATAATTAACTTGAGGGGTAATTGCCATGACCGCATTTAATCGCTCAATAGCGACAAAGCGTAACAATCCATTTAAAGGGGCTTGTTCACTGGTATCAAGCATCAAATTTAATTCTTCAATAACCGTTTCCGCTGAGGCTTTTTGAAGTGGAAACAACCCAAATGACATCCCATCCATAACATTTACATCAAAGGTAGTAACCATTTCCACTGCTTGTCTTAGCTCTTGCCCATGACCTGCAATCACCATCACATTACGACTTTTATCCAAACGTAAAACCGCCGTATCTGACAATATACCTTTTAATACCTCTGCCATATCTATCACACTGACATACTCTAGTGGAATCACTAAAACTTGATGTCCTGGAGGTAAGTTGCTAATATTTTTAGCCGAAGTTACGTTTGAAAAAGCATTAGCACTTTGAACAGGTTCAATATGATAAACATTATTATTTTGAACTAATGCTGCCCCATTCATTTTTAATAACATTTCCAAAGTGGGCAAGACTTCTGATTTGGCAATCGACTTAGTGGTTTTAATCGTAACGCTACCTCTAACATTAGGGCTTACGACATAATTAACTTTAAGAATATCACCTAAAATAACTTTAGCTACCTCCTCTATTTCAGCATTGGTAAAATTTAAACTATATTTACCCGCCCTAAATTCTGTCTGTGGTTGCTTCCTTAAGGTTTTATCAGATATAAATGCCCCTGTTCCTGGATAAATTTCTGCTTGAGGTGGTACTTCTTCAAGGACAACATCTTCTTTGTCATCTTTTTCAGGTGCAGTATCAAGTTTTGATTTATTTACTTGTAAAGGCAAACTATCCAAAGGTATTTTTTTACCGACATCAGGACCTAAAAACTCACATCCTGATAGCGCCAGGATTGCCAGTATGATTATATTTTTACCTTGAATAGTCTTCGATTTAGTCATTACATTTTTTGTCGGATTAATTTCAAGCCGTAGGGTGGGCATAGCCCACCCTACGGCATAGTTTTTAAAGATAACATGGGGTTATTCCTTAATTATTTCAACACGGGCAAATTTTCGTTTACCCACTTGATAAACATGCTGATTATTAACAGCAATCATTAATTTCGGGTCTGACACTTTTTCACCATCAATTTTTACCGCCCCTTGTTTAATCATTCGCATTCCCTCTGAAGTCCCTTTTACAAGTCCTGCTTGTTTTAAAATATTAGCAATAGCCAAGGCTTCCGTTACTATTTTAATCGTCACCTCATCCATTTCCTCAGGCATTGCACCCCGTTGAAAACGTGCTTCAAAATTTTCCAAGGCTTTTTTAGCTGCATCACGATCATGAAAACGCTCAATAATTTCTTGGGCTAATAAAACTTTATAATTACGCGGATTTGCACCCTGTTCACATTCTGTTTTCCATTGATTAATTTCAGATAGGGGTCTAAAACTTAACAACTCAAAATAACGCCACATTAATTCATCAGAAATTGACATAATTTTACCAAACATTTCATCGCTAGGTTCAGATATACCAATATAATTATTTAGAGATTTAGACATTTTTTGAACGCCATCTAACCCTTCCAAAATAGGTAGTGTGATAACCACTTGCGGTTTTTGTCCATAAATCGTTTGTAATTGTCGCCCAACCAATAAATTAAATTTTTGATCTGTCCCGCCTAATTCAACATCCGCTTTCATTTCGACTGAATCATAACCTTGAATTAAAGGATATAAAAATTCATGAATAGCAATCGGCTGCCCCCCCTTAAAACGTTTATTAAAATCATCCCTTTCAAGCATTCTTGCTACGGTATGTTTTGCTGCTAACTGAATTAAATCAGCCGAAGACATCGCACTCATCCAAGTAGAATTAAATAACACTTCAGTTTTATCTGGATCTAAAATTTTAAAAACTTGTTCTTGATAACTTTTGGCATTTTCTAATACCTCCTCACGTGTCAAAGGTTTACGCGTAACATTTTTACCCGTAGGATCACCAATCATGCCCGTAAAATCACCAATTAAAAATAAAATATGATGTCCCAAATCTTGAAATTGTTTTAATTTATTAATTAAAACAGTATGTCCTAAATGCAAATCAGGTGCAGTAGGGTCAAAACCCGCCTTAATTCTCAAAGGCCGATTAAGCTGTAATTTTTCGATTAATTCTTTTTCAACTAAAACTTCATCCGCCCCACGACTCAAGGTTTTCAGAACATTATCTTGCATCATTTTCTCCGATAAGTTTAAAATTAATAGTCTCATTATAGGATGAGTTAAAGTTAATTGCTGGAAAAATAACTTGTGAATAGACTATAATTCGATAAGGCTAGGACGATTTATTTTATTATTTGTTCGTTGCCTAAATTTTTTAACTACCTGAAAAACACTTGTGAAAACCAAACTGTATCAATCTTTATTTTTAGGAATCACTTCCGCAATCGCAGCCAGTGCTAGTTATGCCCTGATTACGCCACAAAATGAGACACAGGCTAGTATGGAAAACTTGGCTACAACAACGGCTGTAATCCCTTCAATTTATGAAACTACTGCAAACTTTTTAGGACACACCGCAGAATTAGAACAACCGATAAAACCACGTTATATTGAGCATAAAATTAAAACAAATGAAACACTTTCATCTATTTTTCCGCTCTACAATATTAATAGCTCAACGCTTGAAAAAATCACCAAAGCAAATAAAATAGGGGCGCGTTTTGCTGATTTAATGGTTAATAAAGTACTTATCATTGAGCTTGATGACGCTTATAAACTTCAACGCTTAGTTTATAAAAAAGACATTGTAAACACGCTTGTTGCTACCCGTAATGCTGATGGTTTTGATGTCCGTATGGATAGTAGACCCTTAGATAAACATGAGACCTTAGCGCAAGGCACGATTAAATCCAGCCTATCTGCTGATGGGGCAAAAGCTGGATTATCAGCGAGTATTATTAATAAACTCGCTGATAAAATTTTTGCTTGGGATATAGATTTTAACAAAGACCTACAACCTAATGATAAATTTACCGTTATTTATGAAGAAACTTCAGTTGATGGTAAACGCTTAAAAACGGGTGAGGTTTTAGCTGCAGAATTTGTTATCAGTGGTAAATCTTACTCTGCCATCCGCTATAAAGACAAAGAAGGTAATATTGAATATTACTCTCCTCAGGGTAAAAACGTTGTTCGTAAAGTACGTAAAACTTTTTTACGTAGCCCCATTGCATTTGCTCGTATCAGCTCACATTTTAATCTTCATAGGAAACACCCTGTCTTAAATCGTATTCGCGCTCATAAAGGTGTCGATTATGCAGCAAGAAGTGGCACACCAATTAAAACCACAGGCGATGGAAAAATCATCTTTAGAGGTCGTAAAGGCGGTTATGGTAATGTCGTTATTGTTCAGCATAATAAAAAATACAAATCGCTTTACGCTCATATGTCTAAATTTAATGGTAAATATAAATTAGGCAGTACAGTTAAACAAGGGGCGGTTGTCGGTTATGTTGGGAAAACAGGTTTAGCCACAGGCGCGCATTTACATTATGAATTTCTTGTCAATGGGGTTCATAAAAATCCATTAACGGTAAAATTACCGCGTACAGAAATTAAAGAAGATAAAGTATTCTTAGCACGTTTTAAAAAACAAGCTCAACCTTATGTCGATCAGCTTAATCAAGCAACCACTGAAACGGCTGAAATTAAGGTTGATAAATTACTTTCTAAAAAAACCAAAAAACTTTAAAATTTTTTAATGACAGAGTTGTATATTGGACTTATGTCGGGGACCAGCGTTGATGGTATTGACGCTGGTCTTGTTGATTTTAGTTCTAAGAAACCCGAATTAATCGCCTTTGAATATCTGCCTTTTTCATTTGCCCTAAAAAATAAAATTGAAGGTTTAACTTCAATACCAGCCATAGCTTTACAAAATTATGGCGAACTAGATTGTGAACTCGGTCACTTATCTGCCCAAGTGGTCAACCGCCTTCTTGATAAAGCGAGCGTTCATCATTCAAGTATTATTGCCATAGGAAGTCACGGACAAACGCTATACCACGCCCCTAACAGTTCCTTTCCTTTTTCTCTGCAAATTGGTGACCCCAATGTTATTGCGGAAAAAACAAAAATCACCACCGTTGCCGATTTTCGCCGTCGAGATATGGCTGCAAAAGGTCAAGGTGCGCCGCTTGCCCCAGGATTTCATCAAGCTGTTTTTAAATCCCCCCACGGAAAAACTTGTATTGTTAATATTGGAGGGATTGCAAATATTACCGTTCTTTCTGAGCGAAAATTAATTGCCTTTGATACAGGGACTGGGAATACTTTAATGGATTATTGGTGTCAGAAAAATTTAAACCAAGCTTATGATAAAAATGGGGATTGGGCGAAAAGTGGTCAGATTATTCCCGCACTCCTAAGAAATCTTAAACAAGCCGCTTATTTCAAACAGCCACCCCCTAAAAGTACAGGGAAAGAATATTTTTCAAGTCAATGGTTAGAGCAACATCTAACTGAATTTAGTGCTTTTCAAGCACAAGATATACAAGCCACTTTATGCCAATTGACCGCTGATAGTATTACCGATGCGATTAAAAAATACGCAGGATCAATAGATACGTTATTAGTTTGTGGTGGTGGGGTACATAATCATTATTTATTAACTTTATTGGCAACGCAAGACTATCAAGTCCATTCAACCGCTAAACAAGGGATTAATCCTGATTATGTTGAAGCAATGGCATTCGCCTGGCTTGCTAAACAGACAATAAATCATTTAGCGGGTAATCTTGTTGAAGTAACTGGCGCAAATGCCCCTGTAATATTAGGAGGCATTTATTTAAGTTAATCCAAATAGCATTAGCCAGAAAAAGCTAACAACTATCATTATCTTCCTCCTTTCCTCATCATCATTCCCTTAGAAGGATTGTAACCTAAAATTGCAGTAAACATAAAAATAATAAAAGCAACTAAAGTATAGATAAAAGCATGCGGATTAAATTGCCCGTACCATGCAAAACGTATGAGTTCTACCGCTTGTGAAAAAGGATTATAAAGAGCTAAATTATATAATAACAAGCTAGATTCTTTGATTTTCCATAATGGATAAAGCGCGGTAGACATAAAGAACATTGGGAAAATTACAAAGTTCATCACCCCTGCAAAATTTTCCAATTGTTTAATGAAGGAAGACAGTAATAAACCTAATGCACCTAACATTAACCCCGATAATAGAAGAGCGGGGAATATTAATAAATACCCTATTTCAGGGGCTTGTATATCGTAAAACCACGCAATGACTAAAAAAACATAGACTTGTAAAATAGAGACTACTGTCCCTGCCATTAATTTACAAACTAGTAAAAACCAACGCGGCAATGGACAAACCATGAGTATTCGCATACTGCCCATTTCACGATCATAAACCATAGATAACGAGCTTTGCATGCCATTAAAAAGTTGTATCATGCCAATAAGCCCTGGGGCGATATAAACCTCATAAAGAATATAAGTTTCATAAGGCGGTATGATGGCCAGCCCTAATGCGGCTCTAAACCCTGCGGCAAAGACAAATAACCAAATCAATGGTCTCACTAAAGCGGAAACAAAACGTTCTTTTTGTTTTAAAAACCGTAATAATTCCCGATGGGTAATTCCCCACATTACGCGCCAAAAATGTAACCCTATCATGTTGATACCCTTTGTTGTGTTAATTGATGAAAGGCATCACTAATATTTTGACTCTGCGTGCCATCTAACACTTCATTAACAGATCCTTGTGCTTTTATTTGTCCTTGATGTAACACCAGTAAACGATCTTCAGAATAAATTTCATCCATTAAATGACTCGCCCATAAAATAGCCAATTGATTATCTTTACTGAGTTGATGCAGATGTTCAACAATACTTTGACGACTAGGCACATCTAAACCTACGGTAGGTTCATCCAATAATAATAAAGCGGGTTTGTGAAGTAAGGCTCTAGCAATTTCTACACGGCGCTTATGTCCGCCATTCAATTGGCGTACTTTTTCAAAACGACGTTCATACATCGTTAACCGTTCTAGTTCTTCTTGAATACGAAGATTCGCTTGTTTGCGACTCATTCCATGTAAGGCGGCATGATAACGTAGGTTTTGTAATACGGTTAAATCTATATCCAGCGTTGTTTGTTGAAATACCACCCCTAAGCGCATTAAGGCTTGTCGCGATTGTGTTTTTATATCAAAACCACAGAGATTAATATGACCTTCACGACTATCATATAAACGGGTAATTAATGAAAATAAAGTGCTTTTACCCGCGCCGTTAGGCCCTAATAATAACGTACATTCCCCTGTATTAATGCTAAAACTCACATCATCTAATGCTTTCTTTTTTCCATAAGCAAAACTTACGTTTTCAATAGTTAAGGCAGTTTTCATGGCTTAGCAACAATGCCCCAAGGAAAGCGACCTACGCCAATTGATTTTGTCACTTTATGAGAGGCTAAATCAATAATAGACATATCATTACTCATTCCATTGGTGGTATACAATCGTTTTTGATCGGGTGAAAAAGCAAGATTCCAAACCCGTTGCCCGACTAATAAAAACTTTTCGACTTCAAACGTTTTTGCATTAATCACCGCAACTCGATTAGCAGACCCCATTGCCACGTAACCATAACGCCCTTGTTTATCAATCACAACCCCCACTGGTAAAATTTTATCGCGACTAACCCCTTGAATCGCCAAAGATATATTTTTAATAATTTTCTTAGTAGCAACATCTAAAATCATCAGCGTCCCTGCAATTTCTGATGTCACCCATAATTGTTGACTATCTGCGGTAAAGTGAGCGGCTCGAGGTCGTGGATCAACTAATGTATTTTCAACAATTTCCAACGTTTTAGTATTAATCCAATGGATCATATTCGTCGTTTCAGACGCACTAACCGCCCAGTTATTATCAGGACTTACTGCAATACCTTCAGGCTCAACCCCCACTTTAATTAATTTAATCACCTTTTTAGCCACCACATCAATTACCGTCACTAAGTTATCATCTTCATTTGATACATAAAGTCTATCGCCTGTAGGTGAAAGTGCAAACGTTTCAGGGTCTTCACCTGAGGGTAATTCCCCAACTTCTTTTAACGTTTCACTATCAATAATTTTGATTGTGTCATCATCACTCGTTGCAACAAATAAATGTTTATTATCTGCACTTAAGATAATGCCACGTGGGCGTTGACCGATAGTGACTGTCTTTAATAACTCACCTTTAATAGGGTCAACAATTGCCAAGGCATTATCTTTTTCTAGGGTGACAAACACCGTTTCAGCATTAACCACTGACATAGACAGCAGTAATAAACCGAGATGTAAAAACCATTGTTTCATTATTTTCTTCCACAGGTTGATTCAGGCAAATCAAAGCCTAAAGTATCTAATTCAGTTGTTTTATGTAAAAAACCTTCTATGGGTGCAACGGTGACTAATGACCGCGGTGCAGCTAACAAGATAGGTTGTCGTAATTGACCATTCCAAGCTCTAAAGGATAAGGGCTTACCTTTATAGCCTTGCAAAGCAAATTGATCTCCTAATAAATAGTCTTTAATCGGGAAAAGTTGATTACTCTTAGTTCGCACTGAGGCTTCCCCAATTGCCCTAACCGCTAAATAGGCAGCATAATCTTCTTCTTCCATTAAACGCCCTGCCACTTCTTTAAAACGGTTTTGCATCTGTACAGCCCCCCATTGTTCATGCGTTTCATGCCAAGAAGTCGCAACAAGTCCTTGCGTACCCATCACAGGGCGGGGTTTCCAAGTTCTATAGTCTAAATATTCCCCAAACAATCCTTTTTCATCAGCAACGACTAAAACATCGTAATCATCAACCTCTTGAGTAAATACAGGCACATCAGATTGCGCGGTACGCCTTGCATCATAAGTATGTTCCCAACTTTTTTTAGCCATAATGTTTAGACCAAATTTCTTTGCAGAACGTTTAATCGCTTTAGAGAATAAACGATCATTTTTATCCATACCTGTCACTAAAAACCATTTTTTCCAACGTTTTTTTAACATAAATTGTGCTAAAGCATCAGCACGCATCGCACGGCTAGGCTGAAGATGTAACACATTATCACGGCATTGTTCTCCTCGCAAGTCATCATCACGGGTTGCCACATCAAATAATAATTTATTTTGTGCTTGGGGTAAATCAGCTATAATTTTTAATTTAGGACTCGGTAAATTAACGACCACAAAATTAATATCCTCAGCAATATCCTCAATAAACCATTGCTGAGTATGACAACTTAAAGGCACGACAACTTTAACCAGTTGATAGTGTTGAGCTGTAAATTGTCCTGTTGTATTATTATCTTCAATCGCAAGCTCTGCCCCCACCATACCTTTATTTTGAATAAAAACATCAAGATTAGACAAAGCCGCAGGAACAGCTTGCTCTTGCGTGATATAAGCAATTTTTATAAGTTGTTTAGGCTTTGCTAAAACATTGTTAGCTAGAGATAATGTAAAAACTAAACTTAATGTGATTAAAATTTGAGTGTTTTTTTTCATAAAGTAAATAGGGGTATTTATTGAAAATAATGGCTATTAAGGGATTAACTTTAATGATTTTTTTGAAAAATATTATTAGTTTATTGCTATGAATATAGCAATTATCACTTTAAAACAAAGTATTTTTCCTGATACTCTACTATAATTTAGCATCATTTATCTTAATAAAAACAGCCAACTCTTAATTAAGTCCAAAGGTTATTTAAAAATAAGCACGTTTTATTCTTGCTTTTCTTCGTTCTTTACCCCCTATAACAATTATGCGCGACTCACCTAATGAAATAGATATAGACGATGATTTTTTTGATCTACCTGAAGAGGACTTATCAATTTTAGGTCTATTAGCGCATGATGATTTAGGGATAGACCCTACAATGGAAAATTATAATAATCAGCGTAAAACAATACGTTATATTAGAGGTGATATTTCCGCATCTATTAATAGAAGTGATATTTTTGGGGGCTATAATTCATTTAGTTATAGTGATTCAATTGAGGTTAAATTACTCGATATTAGTAGCAAAGGCGTATTAATTTCTAGCCCTAAAAAAATTAATCTTAATAAAAAAATTAACTTAGTCCTTATTTTTAATTGTAACAAAAGGTTTGAAATTCCTTCTAAAGTTGTTCGGGAAGAGACTTATGCAGAAAAAATTTATGGTCTTAAATTTGATAAGGCTCGCCATGATTTAGGCGATCATTTACTTGAAACACAAACAGAGTTAGTTTTTCAAGACTTCTAATCATTACTATTTTTTGGCAGCCATATTGCCAAAGACTCCAAACGTTGGTAGCGTGTTAAATCTAATTGTAATGGCGTTACCGAAACATAACCCATTTTTACCGCATAAAAATCAGTTCCTTCCCCTGCATCTTGTTCAGCGCCAGGAGGTCCTACCCAATAAATATCATTTCCCCGAGGATCTTGTGCCTTAACAACAGCTTCGGCTTTATGACGTTGTCCAAGCCGAGTTGCTTGATAACCTTTTAAGTCACAAAGAGCAACATCAGGCACATTAACATTTAATAACGTATCTTTAGGTAATGGATTAGCAACAATTTTCTGCATCAATGTGACGGCAACAGCGGCAGCAGTTTCAAAATGAATTGGGTCTGATGCGGTTAAAGAAATAGCAATCGCAGGTAATCCTAAAAACCGCCCTTCAGTTGCAGCAGCAACAGTACCCGAATATAAAACATCATCACCTAAGTTTGCCCCATGATTAATTCCTGCAATCACCATATCAGGCTCAGTTTTAAGTAAACCTGTAAGTGCTAAATGAACGCAATCAGTCGGTGTACCATCCACACGAATAAAACCATTGTCAGATTGCTTTGCTCTCAAAGGCATTTCTAAGGTCAAAGAATTGCTTGCTGCACTACGGTTTTTATCAGGTGCTACGACAGTAATTTTTGCATAGTCACTTAAAGATTTTGCTAAAGCGACTAATCCTTGCGCCATATAGCCATCATCATTACTTAACAAAATATGCATAGTTGTTCGCCCTGTGGTAAAAAAAGCTATAAAATTGCTTATTCTATCCTAAAAACACTTAGACAACATTAACCAACGTGGCAAAAAAAATACTCTCAGATGACGATTCGACTTTATTCAGACAAGCTGTTGGTAAAGTAAAAACCATTGAAAATGATAAGGTGTTGTTAAACCCTAGGTCAACTCATATTTCAACAAATCACAGACAACAAGCTTTGCAAGAACAAGCCTCTGTCGTAGGTGAACAAGTGAAGGCAGAAGATCATTTAAGTTTTTTAACGACAGGTTTAAACAAGGATGTGTTAAAAAGATTGCGCCGTGGTTATTTTGGTTTAGATGCAGAATTAGATTTACATGGTTTGACAAGCCATGAGGCAAAAAGACAATTACAACGCTTTTTACATGATTGTATTGAAGAAGGCTGCGAATGCGTACATATCATTCATGGTAAAGGTTATCGTTCTAAAAGTAGCTATCCTGTCCTAAAAAATAATCTGAATGATTGGTTAAGGCAACATAGAGATGTACTGGCTTTTTGTTCAGCCTCTCCTAAAGATGGCGGTACAGGGGCAGTTTTAGTCTTGCTTCATCTAACAGATAAATATCAATGACTCATAATTTTTGAACCTGCAAATAAATTTTTAATTTTTAATTTGTTATTCATTTCTCATCCCAAGATTTGAAAATTGATAGAATTTTTTCAAATAAATAATCTTCAAAGCTAATTATATTTTTCATTGTCTTTAAAAAACTAGAATTAGCAACCTAATCATAAGCAATAACAAAAATCAGCAGTAAAGCTTCAAAATAATAATGATAACCCTAAATTGTAAATAAGGGCTATCAACTGTTCGATTAAATTGGTAGCCTAATGATGCAAATGTGCCGTTAACCAACGTTTAGCCACTTCTTCGGTCATGTCTTTACGACGTGCGTAATCACTGAGTTGATCCTGTGCAATTTTACCGACATTAAAATATCGAGCCTCTGGATGGGCAAAATACCAACCACTTACCGCCGCTGTCGGGTACATCGCATACGATTCTGTTAATTCAATACTTGTATTTGTAGTTACATTTAATAACTCAAATAATTTTTCTTTTTCAGTATGATCGGGGCAAGCAGGATAACCTGGTGCGGGGCGAATACCTTGATAAGACTCGCCAATTAAGCCCTCATTATCATGCGTTTCATCACCCGCATAGCCCCAGTGTTGTTGTCGCACTTGCTGGTGCATATATTCTGCCAAGGCTTCGGCTAATCTATCCGCCAAAGCTTTTAGCATAATTGAACTATAATCATCATGGTCTTGCTCAAATTCATTTAATTTAGTCTCAATTCCAATGCCAGCCGTGACGGCAAATCCCCCCACATAATCAATTTTATTTGAATCAATAGGGGCAACAAAGTCGGCTAAACAAAAGTTTGCTTGCCCTGGGGCTTTAATGTTTTGTTGACGTAAATGATGTAAGGTCTCCAACTTTTCAGTTTTATTTTCATCGGTGTAAAGAATAATATCGTCATCTTGACTATTGGCTGGAAAAAAACCAATCACCGCACGTGCGGTTAACCATTTTTCCGAGACTATTTTCTCAAGCATCGCTTGTGCATCATTAAATAAATTTTGGGCTTCTTTACCGACTAATTGATCGTTTAAAATCTTGGGATAACGCCCTGATAATTCCCATGTTTGAAAAAAGGGACTCCAATCAATGAATTTAACTAAGGTGGCTAATGAAATATTATCAAAAACTTTTTCCCCTAAAAAAGCAGGCTTAATGATTTCAACAGGACTTACCTGATGTTTATTGGCTCTAGCCGTGGTTAAGTCATGTTGTTTAATGTTAGCTTTACGACCTTTATGACGTTCTCGAACTTTATCGTAATCATCATGAATTTGTTTAACGTAATTATCTTTTAAGGTATCACTGAGTAAATTACTGACCACGCCGACACTGCGTGAGGCATCGGTAACATAAATACTTGAACCTTTGTAATTAGGCTCAATTTTAACCGCTGTATGGGCTTTCGATGTCGTTGCGCCGCCAATTAATAGAGGGATGTCAAACCCTTGACGTTCCATTTCTTTAGCAACATGCACCATTTCATCTAATGAGGGCGTAATCAAACCACTTAACCCAATAATATCTACATTATGCTCACGTGCGGCTTTTAAAATGGTATCGGCGGCGACCATGACCCCTAAGTCAATGACTTCATAATTGTTACATTGCAAAACCACGCCGACAATATTTTTACCAATATCATGGACATCGCCTTTGACCGTTGCCATGAGGATTTTACCGTTACTACGTGCTTTACCGTCTTTTTCAGCATCCATGTAAGGCATTAAATAGGCGACCGCTTTTTTCATTACCCGTGCTGATTTAACCACTTGCGGTAAAAACATTTTTCCTGCCCCAAATAAATCACCCACGACATTCATCCCATCCATCAATGCCCCTTCAATGACATGCAAAGTTTTTTCCGCGACTAAGCGTGCCGCTTCTGCATCTTCTTCAACATAATCTGCAATGCCTTTAACCAGTGCATGTTCTAAGCGTTTATTGACTTCCCATGTTCGCCATTCTAAATCTTCTTTTTTAGCGACTGTCGTCCCATCCCCTCGATACTTTTCTGCTAACTCTAATAATTTTTCAGTGCCATTGCTATGTCGGTTTAAGACCACATCCTCAACGGCATCGCGTAAATCTGTGGGAATATCGGCATAAATAGCGAGTTGTCCTGCGTTAACAATTCCCATGTCCATACCAACATGAATCGCGTGATATAAAAACACCGCATGAATTGCTTCACGAACAGGATTATTGCCACGAAAAGAAAATGAAACATTAGACACCCCACCCGAAATCATGGCATAAGGTAAGTTCTGTTTAATTTCTTTGGTGGCTTCAATAAAATCAACCCCGTAATTATTATGCTCGTCAATACCGGTGGCAATCGCAAAAATATTCGGGTCAAAAATAATATCTTCAGGCGGAAAGCCGATTTGTTCGGTTAAGATTTTATACGCGCGGGTACAAATTTCTATTTTTCGAGCTTTGGTATCGGCTTGTCCTTGTTCATCAAAGGCCATCACAATCGCCGCCGCGCCATAACGACGAATTAAAGTGGCTTGTTTAATGAAATTAGCTTCGCCTTCTTTGATTGAAATCGAATTCACGACCCCTTTGCCTTGAATACATTTTAATCCCGCTTCTAAAATTTCCCATTTAGACGAGTCCAACATAATCGGGACTTTGGCAATATCGGGTTCAGCGGCAATGAGATGTAAAAAGCGCACCATTGCCGCTTTGGAATCTAACATGCCCTCGTCCATGTTGATGTCGATAATTTGCGCGCCATTGGCTACTTGGTCACGGGCAACATCTAAAGCGGCTTCATAGTCCTCTGCAATAATGAGGCGTTTAAAACGAGCAGAGCCTGTAATATTGGTACGTTCGCCAATATTCACAAATAAGCTGTCTTTGGTAATGCTCATCGGCTCTAAGCCTGCTAAATGGCATTGTTTTTCCAGTTCAGGAATTTTCCGTGGCGGATGTTTTTCAACTGCGGTGACAATGGCTTTAATATAAGCAGGGGACGTACCACAGCACCCGCCGATAATATTTAAATAACCATTGGCAGCCCAATCACCAATTTCAGCCGCCATTTGTTCAGGGGTTTCATCGTATTCACCAAATTCATTGGGGAGTCCTGCATTAGGATGGGCTGAAACATAGGTATCGGCAATGTTGGATAATTCTTCAATATATTGACGTAATTCCGTTGCTCCTAAGGCACAGTTAAAACCGATAGAAATAGGATTAATATGACGCAGAGAATACCAGAATGCAGCGGCGGTTTGCCCTGATAAAGTCCGTCCTGAGGCATCGGTAATCGTGCCTGAAATCATCACAGGGTATTTTTCCCCGCAGGTTTCAAAAAATTGATCGACCGCAAAAATAGCGGCTTTGGCATTTAAGGTATCAAAAACGGTTTCGATTAAAATAATATCCGCTCCCCCTTCAATTAAGCCTTTAACCGCTTCGGTATAGGCGATCACTAAATCATCAAAATGAATATTTCGAAACCCTGGGTCATTAACTTCGGGTGACATCGAGGCGGTACGATTGGTCGGCCCTAAAACCCCTGCCACAAAACGCGGTTTATCGGGATTTTTTGCGGTGATCTCTGCACAAGCCTCCTTCGCTAATCGTGCTGACTCAACATTAATTTCATAAGCCAATGATTCCATCGAATAATCCGCCATTGCAATCGTGGTGGCATTGAAAGTGTTGGTCTCAACAATATCAGCACCTGATTCTAAGTAGGCAGTATGAATGGCTTTAATAATATCGGGCTGGGTTAATGATAATAAATCATTATTGCCTTTTAAATCACTATGCCAGTCTTTAAAGCGTGTACCTCGATAATCAGCTTCTTCAAGCTGATAACTTTGAATCATCGTTCCCATTGCACCATCTAAAAATAAGATGCGTTTGGATAATTGGTTTTTTAATAATTCGTGAGTAGTCATAAGGTACAAGCTCTGTAGAATGTAGAAAGATAAGTTAAATGCTGCTTAAAGGCTTAAGCAAGGTATATTATAATTTTCTAATGTTATGTAAGGAGAGAATAATGATGTCAATATCTACTTTTTTTCAAGTGGTTAAAAGTGTTCTGGCAGCCTTTGTTGGTGTGCAAAGTAAAGCGAATCGAAAAAATGATTTTACGGGGAGTAATGCTTCAATTTATATATTTGTTGGTATTGGTGCAACAGTTATTTTTGTATTAAGCTTAATTTTTATTGTTAATTTAGTTATAAGCTCTTAAGCAAAAAAACCCAAGTGTTGAGCTTGGGCTTTTGAGTAGTCAAAGATAATTATTATTCTTTTGTTTCCTTATCTTCTGTATTCTTGTCTTTTATTTCTGTCTCACTAGTCTCAGTTTCAGTTGTTTTAAAACTATCTCCAATAGCAACGAACATCTCTTTTATTCCACCGAATAGCGCTATAAAGTTAAAAGGTTGTTTTAACATGATGAGCAATCTAAGAACGGCGATTCCCAAGAAAGGGATAATAGCGGGTGAAAGCTCAAATAGTATACCGATTAGTGTCCCCCCAGTTCCAGTTTGTAAACCAGCTGTATCACTATTATCTCTTCTATTAAGTCCACCAGCCTCATCATATTCAACGCTAACATCACCATCAAAAAATTCGATAATAATAGCGTTAAAATAAATCATGATTATCTTCATAATCATAAAGGTAATAACACTTCCTGCAACCCAATAAAACTTATTTCTTATTTTTGCATCCACTGCGGTTCTATAAATCCAAATTGCTATCAAAATAGCGATTATCCCACTATAAACCATTTTATTTTCCTCTTAAATTTATTTTTGTTAAAAAAATACATAAACCTAAAGCACGCAAATTGAGAATAAGTACGGTTACTTAATGTTTAAGATAACCTATAGAAATGCGCCCAATCTATTTATACGATCAACATTCAAAGCGTTACTTTGAGAGAGTAACTAAAAATGCGTTTGAATGGGACTATAATCTATACGCCCTTCATTTTTTTAACACATAGTTATATATGTCTCATTCTTAGGCTCTCTTATCCTAAACGCTAAGTTTAATCTACGCACGTCTATTTAACAAATACTTATCACGTTACGATTAATAATTAAAATATAGGTAGATTAAAAATATCAGTTCAAAAATATTAAATCACTTGTTTATACTAAAGTTTTAATGTAATTTAACTTGACATTAGAACTCGCTAAAGTAATATAAGTAATTCGAGTGCCAACAAAACGGCGCATTTATTTATATTTACAACAAAAATAAGGTAGGACACTCATGGGAGCGATCTTAGACATCACAGAAATGTTAAAAGAGCCAGAAGGCATGGTTGGAGCACTTGTCGTTATTATCGGTGGCTATTTCTTCGCAAAATGGGTCTTTGCAGAGCCAGAAGAAGAAGAATAAGATTTAGCACGTTCGAGCTATACCAAGACCATTGTCGATATTTTATCGGTAACGGTCTTGGTTTTTAAAGTCCTCTCATTTCGTTAAATACCTTATAATTTATAATTTTTTCCCAGCTAATCAGTGGTAGAAAATGTATAAACTCCTGTTCTCCAAACTTATTAAAACCCATCAAATAGCAGCACCTGCCACGGGTATTGGTCTATTCAGGTTATTATTTGGTATCATCACTTTACAAGAAATTTTCTTTTTATTGTATTTTAATCATTTGATTTTTGATCCCATCCCCTATTTGGATGTCGAATTTCCAATGATTCCTTTCTTTTTATATCTTTGGGCAATTATTGCAAGCTTTATTATTGTCGGCTATCGTTGCCAGTTTGCTATTATTGCCAACTATATTTTTTGGGTTGTTTTTGTTCATTTCACCCCCATGCAGCGTGATTTTGATGGTGGATTTGATCTATTTATGATTGGGGCAAATTTCTTTTTAATTTTTATGCCACTGGATAAAGCTTTTTCAATAGATTCATTACGGCAAAAACTGCAAACACCTTTTGTTCATTATTCAAACTATAGCAAACCCACAGTAAGTGCGTTAGCCTATTATTTACCTGTTATTATTTGTTTAGGTTTTTTATATTTTGATTCTGCGATTCATAAAATGTTCGCGCCTCATTGGCGTAATGGTTTGGGGGCATGGTTACCTTCCTCAATCCCCTATTATGTTTCTGCTATTAATATGTCATGGTTACTTAATATAGAATGGTTGCAAAAAGCGATTGGTTATACCATTATTGTTTTTCAATTTAGTTTTATTTTTTTATTTCCGCTTAAAAAACTACGCCCCCTTTATTTTTTAATAGGTTTCAGTCTACATTTTGGAATTACAGTTAGCTTTAATATTTATCCGTTTGGTCTGGGAATGCTGATTTTTTATACCTTAATGCTACCTTTTTGCTATTATCGAAAAATAAGCGCGTGGTTACAAGCAAAGAAACCAACCTTAGAAGTTTTTTATGATGAACAATGTCCTTTGTGTAATCGAACCATATTAATTCTTAACCATTTTGATATTTTTAATTGTATAGATTTCAAAGGCGCGCAGCGTTTTGCCACAGATTGCGCGGCACTTAATTCTATAGATGAAAAAACTTTACTGACAGACCTTTATGCTGTGGATGATAATCAGGTTTATGCGGGCGTTACCACTTACGCACAAATTTTAATTAAAATGCGTTATCCCTCATTATTCGGTCATCTACTCAATTTACCGGGGGTATTTTCTCTTGCGAACCAACGTTATCGTCAAATTGCAGACACAAGATTAAGAGAA
This sequence comes from Methylococcaceae bacterium, assembly GCA_030626845.1. Lineage (GTDB taxonomy): Bacteria > Pseudomonadota > Gammaproteobacteria > Methylococcales > Methylomonadaceae > WTBX01. The sequence goes on along the minus strand of DAOUTG010000040.1, from coordinate 3,546 downwards.
CCGTGTAATACAAGCTGTAAAGTTTCCTCAATAATGATGAAACCCATGCTTTACGAGCGTTTATTTGCCATTGAAAATCCAAAAAAACAACTTCGAATTCTTGCAAAAGTATTAATTGTTTTGTTCATCTTACAACTGAATAGCTCAATACATTATGGCTTACTCTATCGTTTAGAGGTTGATTTAAAAAAATCAGCAATAACAAGCATCTTATCAGGCATGAGTAATTCTTTAATTATGATAAGCCAAGGTTTTATTGGTATCACTCCTCATGCACTTTATTTACATGATCACTTTGAGGGCTATCATCATTTGTTAGCCATTACTTATGATGATGAAAAAGGAAATGAGCAGTGGTTACCTTTTGTGACCCAAGAAGGACGACTTGCAACCCCTAATTGGGGACGGGTACATTCGATGTGGGCAAACATCGCTGTAACCCCTAATATTGACCGTCATCGCTTGCATAAATTTATTATGAAAGTTACTGCTTTTTGGGGGATAAAATCTGAACTTGAGCTGAATAACACTACTTTTAAAATTAAATTGAAAAAGATTAATGCTCCAGAGTTTTGGGTTAAAGATTTGTTAAACAATAACTTATCTGGCTCATGGGTAACCATAGGAACAGCAAAATGGCATCAGAAAGAGATTAAAATAACAGCACCAAAAGACATAAATTTACTCTAAAATAAATTTTATTATTGCATTTTTCCATTAAGCCATGATATAAATTACCTGTGCTTAACACTTAGTACACATTAGTACACCTAAAATAAATATAAAATCCTTTGGAGGACATTATGAAAAAAGTATTATCTTTATTAGCAATGACATTAATGATTGTTGGTTTATCAGGTTGTATGGATGATCCAGATGGTTCTAAACAAAAAGTTTCTGGCTCAACGGCTTCTATCCAGTTGTAAGCTACGCGGTTAAGAAAAGGCTTGGCAGTTTCAATTGCCAAGCTTTTTATGAATAATGATAAGTTGAAACAATGAATTAGACCTTTCCTTATTATTTGAATGATTAAAAAAACAAAAAAGACTTTTCAAATAATAAAAAACCAGTATAATGGGAAATCTTTGCTGATGTAGCTCAGTTGGTAGAGCAGTTGATTTGTAATCAACCGGTCGCGGGTTCGAGTCCCATCATCAGCTCCATATTTAAAGGCTTAGAGAAATGTTCTCTAAGCCTTTTTTATTGCTAAAAATTTAATAAGATTTCAGATAAATATTTATTGCCGATATTTAAGTTGCAATCCTTTTAGGAAATTACGCAAAATTTGATCTTTACATTCACGATAATGTTTATGGGTATTTTTACGAAAAAAGGCACTTAATTCGGGCTTACCTATTTTAAAATCAGCCAAACTCATCATTTCAATAACATCTTCTGCTTTGAGATTAAGGGCAATTTTTAATTTTGTGAAAATAATGTTATTAGTTAAATTCTTTTCTGCTGGAACAGGCTTTCCTTCTTTTTTTCCACGCCTATCGTTAATCAAACCATTGAGAAAAATTGCAAATTGAAGATCTGGACAGTTTTTATAATCAGGATCATCCTCTTTTTTTAGCCAATCATTTACTTGAGTTCGAGTGACCGTATAATCTGCTAAAGCGAAAATACCCATCATTTTAGTATCATCAAAATCAAAGGTGTAGCGAATACGGCGTAAAATATCGTTGTTAGTCATATTTGTAGGGGGAGTTAAAAAAGAGTATATTTTAAAATTAAGGCTTAAATGCTACCTTATTTTTTTCTTTACTGCTGATTATTAGGTGTTTTTTCTTCTATTTCACTAATAAGATCATTTAATGTTTTATAAAATTTTGGCAGTAATGCTTTATCTTGGGTTCGTTCTAATTCAATGGATAGCTCAGCTAAAAAAGTTGCACCAATATTTGCACTCAGCCCTTTTATCGTATGAATCGCTCTTTTAAAGTCATCATCTGATAAATTATCTAAGTTTAATTTTTTATAATCCTTAGCAAAATTAATTAAAATTTTAAAATATAATTTTTTATTATTAGCAAAATAAAATAACCCTGTTTCAATATTTAAGCTCGTAAATTCAAGTATATTTTGTGGATTAATAGTTTTTTCTTTATGAGCTGTCGTGTTATTATCAAGTGTTTTATTAGAAATATATTTTAATAAAGTTTCATAAAGTTTTTCAACATCAATCGGTTTATTAAGATGTTCATTCATGCCAATGGCTTGTGTTTTTTCAATATCTTCACGCATGGCATTCGCGGTTAAAGCAATAATAGGCATATTTTTATCTTGATTTCTTATTATTTTAGTTGCCTCATAACCATCCATAACAGGCATTTGTAAATCCATTAAAATTAATTCATAATGTTTAGCTTTAAATAGTGCAATCGCTTCTTTACCATTATTTGCAATGTCTATTTTAATACCGCTATTTTCTAGTAAGCCAACAATAATTTCCTGATTAGTTAAATTATCTTCAACCAATAAAATTTCACTTCCTTCTAAACTATGTATATCACTTTCTAAACTAAATACAGTTTGTACGGTAAAAGAGTCTATTTTATCTCCTAATAAACTCTCCGTTAATACATTATTTAAAATCGAAGGATTAATAGGTTTTTGTAAAAAGACATCAATACCAACCTCCTTAGCAGAATCAATAATACTTTGCTGTTTAAAAGCACTAATCATAATAATCGTTGATGTATTATCTTTTTGAGCATACTCATTTATTTTTCGGGTCGTTTTTATTCCATCTAAATAAGGCATATTCCAGTCCATTAAAATGAAATCATAATACTTACTTGATTTATGAAGTTTTTCTAATGCTTGCCATCCACCTGAAACAAGATCAACGGTAAAACCAAAACTTTGTAGTAAGGTATTTAATATTTGTTGCCAACTCTCGCTATCATCAACGACTAAGATATGTTTACCATTAAAGAGTGTAATAGCTTGCGATTCATTTTTCTGTTCAATTAACTCAATTTCAAAAATAAAAGAACTTCCTTTACCTAATTCTGATTCAACCCATATTTTACCGTTCATTAGTTCAACTAATTGTTTACAAATAGTTAAACCAAGCCCGGTCCCGCCATATTTTCGAGTAATACTTCCATCCGCTTGAGAAAATGACTTAAATAATTTTTCTTGTTGTTCTCGACTTAATCCAATCCCCGTATCTTTCACTTCAAATTGAATAAATTCAGATGAATTAGGGCGTGTTATTTTTTTAATATAAATGCCTATTTCACCTGATCTCGTAAATTTAACCGCATTACTCATTAAATTAGTTAATATTTGAGAAATTCTTAAACTATCCCCATAAAAATTTTTACCCATCTTGACATCATAATTAACCTCTAACTCAAGATTTTTTTCATGGGCTTTAAATTCAATTAAATTAATAACGCCATCAATAGTTTTAAATAAATCAAACTCTATTTTTTCGATGGTTAATTTACCCGCTTCAATTTTAGAGAAATCTAAAATATCATTAATAATACCTAATAAAGATTTAGCTGAATCATCTATTTTCTGAATATAATG
>DAOUTG010000096.1 GCA_030626845.1 Methylococcaceae bacterium | reverse complement strand
TTTACCCTTTATGACTGACGACGGTTCAGCCCCACGTATGTGGGGAACACCCTAACTTTAACTCCTTGTTTTAAAAAGGAAAAATCAGGGCTTAAATATCTACCAACTTTTTTAGGTAAAAAGACCCATTTTGTTAAAAAATATTTTTTTAAAATAAACTCTAAAAAATCATTATAAATCATGTAGTTATTCCATTATTTTTTAATTTCTATGGGTTGCGACCATTTCAAATTTTTGATTCTACCGAAAGAATTAACTTAGCGACTAATTTTAGATCGCTTTTATCAAGCAAAATGAACCAACTTTGCCGCACCAAATTCTACAGGAATTCATTGGTTTTTTCTATAAATTAAAAAATCAGAGACTGAGAGAATAAGGGTGACCTTTAAATAATTATAAAGCTATCTTTTTTAATAAAATGAAGTTATTATGAAAATAATTTTTCATTATAATGAAAAAAGAAAAAATGGTAAAAAGCTATTATCAATACTGGGGGAAAACAGCAGACCCATTAAAAATTGCTTATTGTGTAGGGCAAGATAAACAGCTTATCTGTGAACAATATCGCTCAAAAATAGCATTTAAAGCTAAAATTTTAGAAAGCCAAGTTAATATTCTTCAATTAGAAAAACTAGCTAAAAAAGAAAAATGGCATCAGGAAACTGACCTTTCAAGTTATCATCTATTGCCCTATCATTGCTTAGATGTTGCGGCAGTAGGGGAAGTTCTTTTAAATGCAAATCCTTTTTTACGCAAACGATTTGAACAGTTATTTAAAATCCCTGAAAATCAATTAATACCGTGGTTGAAATTATTATTAACCTTACATGATTGTGGTAAATTTGCAGAAAGTTTTCAACAATTACAACCCCAATTAAGAAAAGCTTGGTGGGGGGAAATAAAAAAAACGAATTATGATTTGCGTCATGATAGCTTAGGTTTTCTGCTGTGGGAAGATTCAAAATTAATCAAACAAACTTTGAATATTAGCCCCAGAGATTATCGTAAATCACTAAAAATTTGGTTACAAGCCGTGACAGGTCATCATGGTTTACCGCCTAGTTATAAGGAAGCAATCATAGTCAAAGATTATTTTCAAACACAGGATGTGAACAGCACCACTGAATTTTTTAGTGATTTAACCGCATTTTTTGACATTGAGACAACGGTTTTAAAAGGCCATCTTAATAATAAAAACTGGGAAAAACAGCAACAGCAAGCCTCTTGGCTATTAGCTGGATTTACTATTTTATGTGATTGGTTAGGCTCGGACAGTGATATTTTTAAATTTTGTAACAATGAGTCATTAAGTTTAGATGAGTATTGGCAGCACTATGCACTGCCCTCTGCAAAAAAAGTCGTTGATAACTCAGGTCTTATTCCCGCTAAAGCCGCTAAAAAACAATCGTTATTAGCACTTTTTCCTATCATTAAAACATCCACGCCTTTACAGAAACAGAGTGAGAACTTAATACTCACGAATAACCCCCAATTATTTATTTTAGAAGATGTCACGGGCGCAGGTAAAACTGAAGCTGCCATGATGTTAGCGCATCGTTTAATCTCTGAAAAAAATTTAGCGCAAGGGGTTTTTATTGGTCTACCAACGATGGCAACGACTAATGCCATGTATTCACGTGCGGCAACATGCTATCTTAAATTATTTACTGAAAATAGCTTCCCTTCTCTCATTTTAGCGCATAGTGCAAGACACTTATCAAAACAATTCAAGCAATCTATTTTTGAATCAAGTTTACATAATCGTGCTTATAATAAAAATGATCCAACCGCCTCAGCACAATGTACTCAGTGGTTAAGCGATCATAATAAAAAATCTTTATTAGCCGATATTGGTATTGGCACTATAGATCAAGCCTTATTAAGTATTTTGCCTGCACGTCACCAAGCTTTACGGTTATTTGGATTAGCAAATAAAGTATTAATTATTGATGAGGTTCATGCTTATGATACTTACATGAGTGAATTATTAAGTGCTTTACTTAACTTTCATGCTGCTTTAGGGGGAAGTGTTATTTTATTATCAGCCACTTTGTCTTTTGAAATGCGAAGTAAACTAGTTAAGGCATTTCAGCAAGGTGCAAATTATCCTGCGATGGAATTAAATAAGCGTGCGTTAAGTGATTATCCGTTATTAACGCATATTAGTGAAAATGCACCCATTGAAACGGTGGTGGAAACGCGTGCTGAAGTAGAACGTGACGTTAAAGTTAATTTTTATCATGAAAAAGAAAATCTTATTACCGTAATAAAAAAAGCGGTTATGACTAATCTTTGTGTCACTTGGATTTGTAATACTGTTTTTGATGCACGGGAAGTTTATGCTGAATTACAAAAAATGAATGAGATAAATAATGAACAATTATTTCTATTTCATAGTCGTTATACGTTACACGATAGAAAAAAGGTTGAAGAGACTATTTTAGAATTATTTGGTCGGAATTCTACCGCGCAATCTCGGCAAGGAAAAATTGTAATTGCAACTCAAGTTATTGAGCAATCTTTAGATCTTGATTTTGATGTCATGATTACAGATTTAGCTCCGATAGATTTATTAATTCAACGTGCAGGGCGTTTGCATCGTCATATTCGAGATGAAAATGGCAATCCTATTAAAGGTATTATTGATGGTCGTAAACAACCGCCTGTTTTAAACGTATTTTCACCACCGATTACTCAACAGCCTAAAGCAAATTGGTATAAACGTTTATTTCCTAAAGCCAATGGGGTTTATCCACATACAGGGCAATTATGGCGTACCGCTTTATTATTAGCTAAAAAACAGTCATGGAAAATGCCCGACGATGCCAGAGAATTAATTGAAACGGTTTATCAGTCAGAAGAAGAGGGTATTCCAGAAACATTAATAGAAGCGAGTCGTTTAGCGGAAGGGGAATCTTGGGCTAAAAAGAGTATTGGTAAAATGAATGTTTTGAATTATAAACAAGGGTATAGCATGGAAAATAAGCCATGGGATGAGGAAAATAATAGCTCTACGCGATTAGCTGAAGATTCTAATACGGTTTATTTGGCACAATGGAAACAAGGAAAGTTTGAGCCTTATGTGAAAAATGCAGCGTATTGTTGGGATTTAAGTAGCCTTAAAATAAGTAGTTATCATTTAAAAACAATTCCCGTATTTGATGAGGCAGTAGAAAAAGCACTTAAAAAATTACGCCAAGAAGAACGTGTTTTTAATCAATACAGTTTAATTTTACCCTTATTTTATTTATCAGCGACCCAATGGAAAAGTGAGGTTATTAATCAAGCGGATAAAAAAATAGCGGTGGTTTATTGTCAGCAGTTAGGTTTTTTAGTGGCAGAAGAAGCAGAATTAATTTTAAAATCTTGATTGGCAATATTTTTTATATCAATAGCTGTTTTGGGAAAGTTTATTGCTGTTCTGAAACATAGTCGGTTAGTATTTTATCAATGCGTGTTTGCCAGCCTTTACCTGTTGTTTTGAAATAACTCAACACATCAGGAGATAATCTAATACTAATGGTTTTTTTAGGATGATGACTTTTAGGTCGCCCCCGATTAGATTTTATAAAAGCTTGCATTTCAGGGATTTCTGAAATATTTTTAGCTTGTAAAAACATTTCATCAGTCCATTCAGGGTTTTCATCATCAATCATTTGAGGGTTTGGTTTTATTGAATGTTCATAATTATTGTATATGCTTTTATTCAGATTATCAAAGAAATTATTACTTTTAGAAATAGAAATGGCAGATTAACTGCCATTTCTAAGCCCCACGGATGTAGGGAACATTTTTAAAACTCTTTTTTAAAAAATTAAAAAGAGCGGTTCAGCCCCACGAGTGTGGGGAACATGATTATTCTATCGTGAATAGAATTGTATTACATATTAAAAATTTATAAAATATTAATAAGAGTTTCTTATTTTTTAATTAGTTATTATAATAATAATGGATCTTTACTTTTAAGAGGATGTAAGTATTATGAATTTACTAGAAGACCAGTGGCTTAAAGTCATTCATAAAGATAGTCAATATCAACAAATACAAGGCTTGTGGAATATTTTAGATCAGATTGATTCTAACAACCCAGTTGTTGATATTATTTCACCGCGTGCTGATTTTAAAGGTGCGTTATATCAATTTTTTATTGGACTCATACAAACCACTTTCGCACCTGAAGATGAAGATGAATGGGAAGAATTTTGGTACTCACCGCCAACTACCGAACAATTAAAGACCGCATTTCTAACGGTAAAAGAAGCCTTTGAAATTAATACTAATAATCCTGCTTTCATGCAAGATTATGAATTATTAAATGATAAGAAAGAAGTTGATATTGCGGCTTTATTGGTTGACACCATGGGAGGGGGTACTTTTTTTATAAAGGAAGGTGTGACTAAAAATATGTCGCCTTACTGGGCAAATATTGCTTTATTTACTTTACAAATTAATGCACCTGCTGGTGGTTCAGGGCATCGAACTAGCTTGCGTGGAGGAGGGCCATTAACAACCTTGCTTTTACCGAATGAAACGGAAAATCCCGCAAGTTTATGGCAGAAGTTATGGTTAAATATTTTAACGCAAGAAGAAATAGAATTACCTAGTAAGATTGTAAGCCCAACATCGTTATCATCTATATTTCCTTGGTTAGCACCAACACGTACCAGTGAAAAAGGCGGGAAAACCTTTGAAACTTACCCAGAACAAGTGCATCCCTATCAAGTCTATTGGGGAATGCCAAGGCGTATTCGGTTAAACATTGAAAAGACTGATGAAGGTCAATGTGATGTGAGTCATGAACAATCAGCGCAATTAATTTCGTGTTATCGAACGCAAAATTTAGGCGTTAATTACAGTAGCACTTGGTTTCATCCGTTAACGCCTTATGTCAGGCTGCCTAATAAAGAGCCGTATTCAGTTAAAGCGCAAGTGGGTGGGTTTAGCTATCGGCATTGGTTAGGCTTAGTGTTGGATGATGTTAAAAATCATAAGCAAAAAGCAAAAATAATGACAGTTTACCTAAAATCACGTAAAGGAATAATAGAGGCTGAAAAACAACCGCGTTTATGGTTATTTGGTTACGATATGGACAACATGAAACCGCGTTGTTGGTATGAAAGTACGCTCCCTATTTTCGATATTCCTTCTGAAAATTTAGATGAATTACAAAATAACATTGCAAAAATGATTAATGCCGCGACTGAAGTTGCGTTAGATATTCGCTCAACATTAAAACAGGCTTGGTTTATAAGCCCGAAAGAAGCTAAAGGTGATATTAATTTTACCGATAGTCAATTTTGGGAACAAACAGAAACTAAGTTTTATCAACTACTGGAACAATTGATTCAACTAAAGGATGACGAAGATAAAGAGAATCAATTACGAATAGAATGGAAACAACACTTGCGACAACAAGCGTTAACGCTTTTCGATCATTGGGCGTTATCATCTAATAATGAAGATGGCGATATGAAACGAGTGGTGATTGCGCGTCGTCAATTAGAGATTTTTCTCTATGCGGGCAAACAGATGAAAGCACTCGCTACTTATTAATCAATAAACAGGAGTATTTTAAATGGCATATGAAATAACCGAAGCAAGTTTAGATATTTTTAAACAAAAAAAAATTCCTAGTGAGGTAATTAAATTACTTAGAAAATTATCAGGACAAGACTTTGATAAAGAAAGTGAAATAATTGACGCTTTAAAGCAAAGCATAGGCGAAGATAAAACTAAGCAATATAAAAAAATTATTCTTTCTTGTATAAGAAAGAATTACGCTGTTTTGTACAAAAAATTATCAAGGACACATATAAATACATGGCATAAAGCTTTTGAAGATAATTTGGGGGAACAGGCTAGATTACGTCGCTGTGCAAGCCCTGAAGAAGTTTTGTTACAGCCTAGTTTTCACCGCTTACAACAGTATTTTCCATATGAAAATGCGTTAGCATTAGCCGTAATTGCAGGTTTGTTGGCACAAATTAAAACCTCAACAGCTTATCCCTTTGCCCAACAACTAGGGCAAGAAAAAGATCACAGTGGTAAAGCTATTTTTAGTGAATTACGTTTTCAACAATTACTGGCAAGTCGTGATATTAATGAACTTTACGAGCATTGTCGCCGAGCGATTATGCAATTGAACCGAACCGCAAATATTTATTCACTAGCTGATGGTATTTTACATTGGTCGCAAGAACAACAAGACAACAATCAATTTAATCAACGACCTGAACAACGATTCAAATTTACATGGGCAAAAGCCTATTTTAACGAAGTTTTAACCTACAGCAAATAAGGAAACCCTATTATGAGTCAATTTATTCAATTACATGCCTTAGTTTCTTATCCCCCCTCTAACTTAAACCGTGATGATTTAGGGCGACCTAAAACAGCGATTATGGGCGGCGTAAATCGGTTGCGTATTTCTTCACAAAGTTTAAAGCGAGCATGGCGCACCTCGGATTTATTTGAAGACGCATTAGGTGACTATAAAGGCGTTAGAACCAAACGTATTGGGATTACCGTTAAAGAAGATTTAATTAAGCAAGGGGTAGCAGAAAAAAAGGCAGTCGAATGGGCTGTATTAATAGCGGCTTGTTTTGGAAAAATAAAGACTAAAAAGAAAAAGGATGAAACCGCTGAATTGTTAGAAATTGAACAACTGGTTCATATTGCGCCAGAAGAACAACAAATAATTAATAAATTAGTGACAGTTTTAGCCACTAAAAATCGCGCGCCTGAAGGCGAAGAATTAGAATTATTACGTCAAAAACCAAAAGCGGTCGATATTGCTTTATTTGGGCGAATGTTAGCTTCAAGTCCTTTATATAATGTTGAAGCAGCGGTTCAAGTCGCTCATGCAATTACAGTTCATGCAGTTCAAATTGATAATGATTATTTTACGGCGGTGGATGATTTAAATAATGGGGCAGATGAGT
>DAOUTG010000094.1 GCA_030626845.1 Methylococcaceae bacterium | reverse complement strand
GGCAATCTTCATCTGCCCCTGTCAAATGAACCCCCGATAAGCCATTACCTGTATCTAAAAGGGCATCTTCTACAGGATTTTGCATTCGATGGCATAATACGCAAAGTTGTGAATAATCCCCATTAATAACATTAACAGGATAATCAGTTGGGTCAGCTAATTGCGTTGCACCTTTTGAGGCGGAGTCAATAATTAGTTTAGGGTTATGTGTTCCGTGCATGGCATGACAGTCGGTACACTCAACCACAGAGGCATAACGATAGTTAGGGACTAAGCCAAAATAGGTTCGTTGACCACTGCCTTTAGGATAACCGTGCATATCCAGGAAGTTATAATTTTTTTCCATCGCCACTAAAGGATCTCGAAAATTCTTATTTAAAATTTCAAACCCTGATTGTTGATGATCTAAATTATGACAACGCAAACAAAAATCTGTAATCCGTGGATAATCTTCATTGCGTCCAATGGCATCAGGAAATGCGGTTAAATCAATATTAAGTTCAAATTGTCCATTCATATTGGAGGCTTTATGACAGCTAATACATTGTTCATCGCTTAAGCCACTGACTTGACCTACGGTGAAATTATGATTTTCTACTCCCGTCAAGTTTGGAGCGCTTGGTAAATCCTGTGCATTATGACAAAGTAAACAAGGTTTTTTTAGATTCGTCCCATTACTGCCATGACAGCCTGTACAACTTTCATAACCTTTACGACGAACAATGGTTTGAATAGAGCGTCCTCGTTGTTCGTGAATACGATTGATTAAATGACAGCCATCACATTGGGTTTGCTTCCAACCTGAACCGTCACCGCCATGAGTCGATGTTAAAAATAAAGTGCCTTCTTCTAAAGCCTGTACAGGATAGCTAAATAAGAGTAATAAACTTAATAAACAGCCTAGATAAATTTTACTCATATTCCCTTATTCCTTACTACGATGACAGTCACGACAAAAAAAAGTATTATGACAACGTCCACAATTTCCTGACATCATTCTTGATTCCATGCCGTGTCGTGATTGGTAACCCATAGGATGATAATCATCGCCACTAGTATCCCGTCGTAAATGACAATCGGTACAAAACGATAAATCTAAATGGCAGGTTTTACAAATGGCTTCATCATGACGCGCATCTTCACTATGATGCAGAATATAATCAAAATTATGGTCATTAGGCCATATTTTTTCAGGATCAGGATGACATAATTCACATCGCCACGGCGCTCTTAAATCATCGACATGACAATCATGACAAATAGGTTCTAAAGCTTCGTTAGCAATGGTGGTTAAGGTTTTCAAGCGGTCTTCTTTAATTGTGCTATTACTATTAAAAGTATGACAAAGCATACAACTGTCGCCTTCTTCATCCATCACCTGCATATGGGCATTATGGGGATAAAAAATATCCGCTTGTTCAGCTTTAGCATTACGATTTTCCCACCAGCTTTTTTTTTGTTCTGGTTTTTTATGGGGTAATTCATCACTAATTGCAACTAAACTCATTAACAGGGTAATAGTAAATATTAATAATCGAAACACTATTGACCTTTAGGTTTAAAATTGTCGAAGTAATAAGTGACTTGGAAACGCCCTAAATGTTCATCACCAAAATTACTGTTACGGATGTAATTGGCATCCAATGAAAGTACAAGATTATTTTTTAACATATAATTACATTTAATTTCGCCGCCAAGCACGTTATTATCCTCATAAAGTAATTTATCTTCTTTACGAATAATAGCTTCTAATTCTAATGAAAGTTTTGAGGTGATGGATTGTTTAAATTTAAATCCGAGGGTATAAATACTTTCGTCGCCTAATTCAAGAAAATCGCTTGCAAAGGTGAGTGTGTTCCCTGGCCAAGGTTTAATTTTAATAGCGGCATTAACCCCATTGCCTGTTCCTCCAAATTCTCTATTACTATGTAGTCCACCCAAAGAAACGGTTAAGGCATCAAATAAACGATAATCAAATCGAGCGCGTGATAATGCTTGATGACCAAAGTTAGTATAATTATAAAACCGTTCTCTGAATGTTGGGTATGAGGTACGATTAGGATCATAAATTTCATAGGAATAACGCAATCTTAACTCTTTATTAACATCTAGTTGCGCTTCAAACAACATATTTTCAAAGAAATTTTTATCCAGTCGATAAGTGCCTAATAAACGAATTTCAAATTTATCACTCAACCAATTTAAAATACGTCCTTCGGTATTAACGCCAAAAGATAGACGAGTTTGGTCATATAATTCCATATTCGGGTCAGCATCAATTAACAGACCTATATCGGTGGTATTATTAAATTGTTGAAAACCAAAACGCACATCAAATACATCTAATGATAAGGGAAACCAGTTAGCCCCTTCCCATCGCGGGGTTTGATGAAAAATGACATCAGCACCATAAAGTAAATCTGCTTTTTCTGATTTTAAGTGGTCTAAACGACTGGGTTTTCCCCCATAAATATTGAATGCGAACGCTTTATTTTCAGTTTGGTAACGAATTTCAGCCCCATCTAATAAATAAAAGCCGATATTATCAGAACGTTGAAAACGTCCTGCTTTTACAGTAGTATCAATGGTGGTAAACGTTTTTTCGATAAAGGCTTGATAAGTTTTATACCCATTTTCATAGCCTATACCTACATCGGTTATATCATCAGTTTTTGATTCTAAATCACTGCCACGTAGTAGAAAATTATAGCCAATACGCCAGTTATTATTTGCGCCTCGATATTCATACGTTCCCCACATTTCACTGGAATAACTGGTTTCATTACTAATGCGGTTATCTGCCTGAATTTTTGTGGTAAGTGTTCCATTCCAGTTACCTGCGATACCTATATTAGGTAGCAAGAGTGTCAAGGAGAAGGCAATCGTTTTAAGGGGTTTATTTTTCAAAATAAAGAGGATTATTTAGCCATATCTTTGAAAATAATATCCATAAAATAACTTTGACTGGTTGCCCAAGTGATTTTATACATATTCTTAACCTATTTTTTCTTCAGAATAAAAATCATTGCCCTGGCGTTTTTTTATCATTGCCCAAGCAACTAATGAACCTAAAGCGACCACACAACTTCCACAAGTACTACATATCCCTTGTTTAGGAATACTACAATTAGAGGAGGTTAAAATATGCCCAACAGCAATGCCAGCCCCTGCTGCCCAAGGCGCAACTTTCATTAATAGGCTAACGGGTTCGGTTTCTTTTTCTTGATTCATTTTTTTTAATCTCGTAAGTTATAAAAATGGAGCGGCTTTCACCACTCCATTTAATTTAGGTTAAAACAAGTTATCTAACCACTTTAAATAACATCCATGATTGCAAAATATTGCAATTGGGTTGTATTGAAAATAATATAGCCATCACTTGCTTCTGTATGTGGATTAAATGACACAATACTACTTGGATCTAATGTGCCTATTTGCGCCCCAGTTTCAGAATAAAGTACTTTTATTTGACTCGCTGATGTTGCTCTACCTGTGTAAGGTATTTTCACATAAACAGGATCAAGTAAATTAGGCACTCGGACTCTATTTTTATCTTTTGCGATAAAACCATGAATACCAGAAGCCAGTTTACTACTAGGAATAACTGCTTCAACTAACGAGACAAGGTTAGCGGGAACATTACTAATAGTTTGTGTTTCAACACGGTAGCTAGGTAATAATAATCCTGCTGTTCCTTGATTAACACCAAATAAACTTGAGCCTTTAAGCGCGTTGCTGCCTTGATGAGTATCAAGTAAGAACACAGGAACATCACCGCCTAATGAGGCAACTAATTGATCTTTGATTCCACCCAATACACCGATTTTAGCTAAGGTAGGGACTAATGTATTGGTTTTAAATTCAGCTTCTTGAAATTCTGCGCTACTTGCTTTTAAGAAAGTAACAAAAGGGTCAAGACGTGAACTATAAAGGATATCGCCCACATTTTCTGTGACTTTACCATCAGCATGAACCTGATAGGTATCCATTCTGAAAACAATATAGCCTTCATCCACTAAACGTTTATCAACAACCGTAGTGACTTCTTTAACAATGCCCGTACCTAAAATGCCATCTGCTGAAACTAATGAACTAAACGCGCCACTTTGTTTACGGGTATGACAATCTGCACAAGGGACAGATGAGGAGGAAGGACGTACATTATGCGACATAATATACATGTTTGACGCTAACCAAACTTGTTGTACATTAGAATTAGCAATGCCTTTACTCGCTAACACACTATCGTAGGCTTTTTTCAAAGCAACAAAGGTTTCGTAGTTTTCTGGTGCGCCATAAGAGGGACCATGTCTCCCTTGTTTAAAGGTGACTTGTCCTAATTCATTGCCTTGTGCATCAACAATTGCAGCATATTCTTCATCGGCTGCATTCTTTTTCACTGTAAAAACAGAATCGTTATCTAAACGGGTTAAGACATAATCACTATTTTTATCTTTCCAGTAGTAACGAATTTTAGGATTATAAGGGAAGATCTTAGATTTTCCATCTTCCGCTTGACGGTAACGGAATAAGGTTTGAATCGGCGTACCACGCGATTTTTTACCCGTAATATGACATGCTTGACAACTAATAACATCTAAATGCGTTTTAGTAATACTATCAAGTTGACTGAATTCATAACCGGCCATATCGCCATTTGCTTTCCACAATTCTCTGTGAGCATCTTGCATATTAGCTTGACCTGATGGGACAACGTTGTTTGCCATCGTGTCATGACAGTTCTCACAACTTTTTGCATTAGGCGCGTAATCTAAATCATTACGCACATCCATGTCTGAATTACCTTTCAAGAAGTTATGATCGACACTAAGTTCAGCATTTGAAAAGGTAGGTTTTTTATAATTACGTGAGTGACAAGTATTACAGTTTTCAATGGCTCTTACTTGACCATTATCATCGGTAAATTCTTTACCTTTATGTACATCATCTTGATAATCTTCTTCGATGACACCATTATCATCAAATGAAGCGACCGCTGCATCACCAAAACCATAGAATCCACGACGTGAATTACTGGTACGATGACATAACATACAGTTATCGTTACCTGGGAAACGAAGCATTGGAATATGCGCTTTACCATTTTCATCAAAGGCAGCAGGATTCCAATTCATAATAGGTTTACCATTTGCACCTAAAGCAAATTTATAACCTCGGGCATCGCCTTCTTTGCCTTCATCAAAGTTACGCACCATGTGCATTAACTGTAAGCCTTCAGGCGCATCAGGTTTGATATTATAAAATTCCCAAATGGGGGTAGTTGATTCTCTAAAAAAATCATTCCCTATTAGGATTGAACTTCTTGCTCTTTTATAAAAATCAAGTGCGGAACTAGATTTATCCGATAAATCATTTAATCCTAAACCTGCACCACTGGCTGGAAATTTTTTCAAGGCAGAAAAATCAGCATGACACATCATACAATCATTTTCGACTACGCCTGTTTTTTTCCAATCCCAACGAACAATTTGATTTGTAAGTGATTTATCATGACCTGCACCCGCAAAATTAGATTTTCGTTCAAAATAGTCGCCATCTAATGGGGTGATTTGTGATTCTTGTTTTTGGTCATAACGCATTCCGTTACGATCTTTTTCAGCAAAACCACCGCCTGCATGACAACCACCGCAATCTTTTATAAAACCTGCTGCACCATAGTCTCTAAATTCTGCTTCAGTCGCATTAGATTTTTTAGAAAGGATGTTAGGACGGCTTCCTCCCATACAAGAGTAACCTCCAAAATAACCAGGAGAAACTAATTGAGGCAAACCTCTTTTTTTACCATATAGATCATCGGCTTCATCACGTCCCATTTCAAAATGATAAGCGTGAGTAATTGAATCGTAATCATGACAACCACTTGATCCACAACTTGATCGGGGACTATAAGCATTTCCCGTTGTTAATACATGTTGTCCCTGCTCATCTAGTAAAGGGATAGCTGGATGCATAACGGTTTTATCGTATGCATTTTCAGTGGCAGCTACAACCACTTGTGTAAAAAAAAACAACATAAATGGGAGTAAAAACCATTTATGTTGCCTTGATGTTAATTTATGTCGCATTATATTTCCTTTTATCAAAATTGCTAACGATCAATTAATTGGGTTGCCATCATAGTTGTTGAAATTTACCAACGTTATGTTGGAATTTGCCAACGCTAATATAACAATGCAAATTGTATGCCGTCGCTTTAACTAATTAATAATTAAGTATTCTTTTGAAAAGGAAGAAGGGGGAGTCATAAAGTGTGTTATATGGCTTATTATAGATAAGCCATATAACATAGTTTTTTTAAAGGAAGGGAAAGCTTGAGGATATTTCAAACTATAAATTTAAGCGAAAATAAAATAGAATCGAGTCAAGACAAATAAGAGAAAACCTATTTACCTCAACCCGATTAATGACTCAAGAAAACTTTTCTTTACGCAATAATATTACTAATATCAATGTCAGTAAGGGCCGTTCCCGTTAATTTAATCACATCGGTATAGCCTGTGCCATTAACATCAGAGACTAAATAACTGTCACCCCCAAAACTATCAAGATAATATTGAAATGTTCCATCAAGTTTTGCATCTGCGGCAGCTAATAAAGTAGTTAAATCAGTTGCTGAACTAACTTCTTCAAAATAATTAGTCGCCGTTGCAGCTGTTCCTAAACCACTAATTGTATTAGTCCCTGTAGTGAAATCAGTAATTGTATCGGTAACTGCTCCATCTGTTGTATCAATATCATTTGCTAATGCGGTTAGGGTAACAAATTTATCATCACCTGTACCGCCAGTAAAAGTATCAACACCATCACCCCCTGTTAGCATATCATCATTTGTTCCGCCTTTAAGAGTATCGTCTAAGCCAGAACCTATGATGGTTAATTCTCCAGTAAAAGCTGAGGCATCAACGTTTACTTGATTCGTTAGCGCATCAGTAATTGTTAAATCAGTATCTCCTGTAATAGTTAATATAGTTAATGTTGATGAAGCACTATTAGTCAAGGTTGTAACAATATTAGTGACAGTCCCTGTGCCATCACCTAATGCAGATTTTAAATTAACGGTTTCATAATCAGTTGCGGTTAAGGTTGTTAAATCAGAATTCAACAATTCAATATTTAAAACATCTGC
>DAOUTG010000076.1 GCA_030626845.1 Methylococcaceae bacterium | reverse complement strand
GTTAATGCAACCGTCGCAGTAGGATCTTCCGTATTAATTGTATAATTACTAGAAACTGTTGTAGAATTTGGTGCATTACCTGCGACACTAGTCCAATTTGTCCCTAAAGTAATAATATTGGTTGTATCAGTAATATTCGTTGTTGGGGTAAAGGTTGCTGTATAAGTTGACCCTGATAAATTACCACTAGAAAGTGTACCATTTTCCACCGTTAAATCATCACCTTCTACAAAACCTGTGGGCACTTCACTAAAGGTTATGGTCAGAGGCGTTGTGTCCCCTGTTTTTAGTACAGAACTCGTTAATGCAACCGTCGCAGTAGGTATATTTTCATTTAAATCATTAACCACTAAGGTAACTGCTTTTTCACTGGCATTTCTGCTAACATCCGTTGCAATAACCGTGAAATTATAATTGGCTTTGGTTTCATAATTAGGACTCTCTGTCAGCGTAACCGCCCCTGAACTGCCATTAATCGTAAACGCACTACTATCAGCAGCGGATTTTAAACTATAAGTAATGGTACTGACATCGGTTGCGTTTACTGTATAAATAACCTGACCTGCCCCACTATTTTCATCAATCGCTGTGGCGGTTGCATTTGAAGTAATGTTAGGCGCATCTTCATCAAGATCAGTAATAGCTAATGAGACTGTTTTTTCACTGGATAAATTTAACGTATCCGTTGCAACCACCGTGAAACTATAATTCGCTTTAGTTGTAAAGTTAGGGTTAGCTAGTAAAGTAACAACGCCTGAGCTACTATTGATAGAAAAAGCACTATGATCGTTAATCGCCTTTAAACTATAATTAACCGTACTAGTATCGGTTGCAGTGGTGGTGTAAATACTTTGAGCACTACCACTGTTTTCATTAATGGCATTTGCTGTTGTGCCTGAAGTAATATTAGGCGCATCTTCATCAAGATCAGTAATAGCTAATGAGACTGTTTTTTCACTGGATAAATTTAACGTATCCGTTGCAACCACCGTGAAATTATAATTGGCTTTGGTTTCATAATTAGGACTCCCTGTCAGCGTAACTGCCCCTGAACTGCCATCAATCGTAAAAGCACTACTATCAGCAGCAGATTTTAAACTATAAGTAATCGTACTCGTATCGGTTGCTTTTGCCGTATAAACATGCTGACCTGCGGCTGTATTTTCATTAATAGTCGTTGCAGTTGCACCCGATGTAATCGTAGGTTCTACCTCATCAACATCATTAATACCTAATGTAATCGCTTGTTCTGTGGTGTTACCCGATGTATCACTTGCAATGACTGTAAACTTATAACTTTCTTTAGTCTCAAAATCAGGATTAGGCGTTAAAGTTACTGCACCTGTATTGCCATTAATTGTAAATACACTGCTATCATCGCCAAATTTCAAACTATAAGTTGCCGACGCATTATCTGAGGTTACAGTGTGAACCACTTGATTTTCACCCATACTTTCATCAACCGTTGGATTATTAATTGATGAAATCGTCGGCGCAGGCACACCCTTGATAATAATAGAGGCATCAGTTTTTAAATCAATCCCCGTGCCTAAAGCAAAACTTGCATTATTTTCCGCACTATCTTGAATTGTTGCTTTATTTAGGTTAATAGACAACACATCTAAATCGACACTATTGGTATCGCCATTTTTAACTTGATAATTAAAAATTAATGCTTCATGACCATTTCCAGAGGAATAAGTCGCTAATTTACCATTGCTTAAAGTTAAGGTAGGTGAACCAAAAGACCGATCAACAAAAACAGTTTCACTATAAGTTAGCGTAATTTCAACAGTATCTAAAGCCGAATACGTTCCATCCTTCGCGCTAATACTGACTAAATTAGGCGCGCCACTACTCTCTTTTGAAGGCGTACTGGGCGTAGGTGCAACCGGATCTGGTTTAGGATTAGAAACAACAGGCGTTAGTGAAGAATCAGGGCGTGTAGAAGGAATGATGATTTCCCCATTATCTAATTCATTTTTTATAGACTGAACGCTTGCACTATCTGAGGTTATGTTTTTAAACGCTAAAGTGGCTAAGGTTAAATCATCCGATTTTAAATTATTAACAAAATAGGAAGAAATCTCTGTTTTATTCAACAATAAACTTTTATCTAATAAACCTTGAGGACTTGTATTTGCTTTTGCGCCTTGAATTAAATTAACAATCGCAGTATCTCTTGACATTGTTCCCGCGTCTAAATGTTGCAGCCAAAATGCTTTCCCTCCTGCATCTATCGTTCGATCAAATAAATTTATGTAAACATTTTCAAGAAAGGTGACATTAAGTAATTGAGGGGGGTATAAAGCCGTATATTCAGCAGCAGTTGCTATTTGTGAAGAAATTTCTGTTAAAGCAAAGTCTTCTGCAGAAGCTAAATCAGGCGCTTGTCCCAAAAAAATATCGTAAGATTTTTCCCAAAAACCTGCACCACTGGCATCCGCTGCCCGGTTAAAATAAGCGCTATATAATTCAATAATATTTTCTTTTTGACTAACAGTAGCCATAATCATCTCCTAAAATCTTTGGTGAGCATTAAAGAGTTATAAGAAACTTATAAATTTTAGTCACTTATTTATCTTAACCTTTAAACTGGATTATATAGCAGAAGATAAGATAGACTAAAAGGTTTATTCTTATAATTGTGATGCAAATCACATTTATAAAAATAATGATAAATTGTTTATTCTAATTATTAATAAATCTACATCGTCGTCATTATGACGAATAACTAATTAGATAATCAGATAATCAAGCTATTGATGACTGGAATAGAAAACGACAAAGTTAAGTACGATTGCAATTTGCTAAAGACTTATCTATCATCACACTAAATGTTGGTGATTATCTATTTATCCCAGTCCATGAAACAACGCATTGATTGGACATATCCAACTGTTACCCGTATTTGGCTCGCCTTCCACTGCAATTGAGAAGCCCTATGAATAATATAATTTCTTCTATCCTGATTTGTCTTGTTATTTTTATCAGTGGTTGTGACTTTGAATCTCAACCAAAGACTACTGTAAAAGAAAAACCCTTTGATTTAAAAATTGCAAAACAGCAATATGCAGGCATTGATTTAACCATTGCAGATATAAGTGAGCAAAATTATAACAAAGGTTCGGCATTAGCCGTAACACTCACTACGCCTTTAAATCCTGCCGAAGATTTTCAAGGTTTTTTTAAAGTCAGTGATAAAGAAGGACAAGCCATATCAGGAAGCTGGGAACTTTCAAAAAGTGGTTTGGTGGTTTATTTTCCAACCATTGAACCTTCAAATGATTATACCGTTGATGTCTTAGGCGGATTAAAAGCAGCAACGGATAAACAATTAGCGAAAGCGGTAACTAAAAAAATTAAAACGCGAAAAATGCCGTCACAATTACGTTTTGCGAGTAAAGGTTCGGTATTACCTGCAAAACTTGTAAAAGGTTTGCCCGTAGTCGTGACGAATATTGATGCGGTTGATGTCAAATTTTATCGTATTAAAAACGATAAAATGAATCATTTTTTAAATGAATGGAAAGGACGGACGCAACAAGGAGGTTACTACCTAAAAGAATACCGCCCTTTTATGGATTTAGCTTATACAGGGCGTTTTGACTTAGCCCCCCCTAAAAATACCCGCCATACGACACATTTAGATTTAGCTCCAATTAATGAATTAAAAAAACCAGGCGTTTATCTAGCCACGATGAAGCCAGCGGCTAGTTTTGAAGACGACTATCAAGTGACCTACTTTGTCGTCACCGATTTAGGGCTACATGTGCGTATGTTCAACGATAAAATGAATGTGCAAATCAGTTCATTAAGCACAGGTAAAGCGGTTTCCGATGTAGACTTAACGCTGTTGGATAATAATAACCAAGCGTTGGCAAAAATTAAAACCGATTCAACAGGACAAATGAGCTTTGGGAGTTATGACAAAGCACAATTACTGATTGCCCGTAAAAATGATAATATTTCTATTTTAAAATTAAACTCCCCCGCACTGGATTTATCAGAATTTAAAGTAGACGGCCGCGAACAAAAACCGATTGAAATTTTTACCTATAGCCCAAGAGATATTTACCGCCCCGGTGAAACCATTACCTTTAGTGCTATTTTGCGAAATGCCGATGCTAAAGCGATTAACTATCCCCCTGTTAACGCGGTAATAAAACGCGCTGATGGTCAGAAAATTAAATATTTTACCTGGCATCCTCAGGCTAAAAATCAAGGCTATTACCAAACAGAGTATCAATTACCCGATAATGCGATGACAGGGAATTGGACACTAGCATTAGAAACCGCAGGAAAAACCTACCATGACTATCAATTTAAAGTGGAAGCGTTTTTACCTGAGCGGATGGAATTATTACTTGGACAACAACCGCCGCGTGATAATTGGACAGATCGTACTTCAGCGTTAAAAATTCCTATTTCAGGACACTATTTATATGGTGCGCCTGCTGCTAATAATCGGCTAGATACGAAAGTCATTATTAAGCAACGTCGCCAACCGATTAAGGTCTTGAAAGATTATTATTTTGGTTTAGAAGATGAAAAACCTAGCGTTAGGTTTTATGAATTAAGCGATATTAAATTAGATGAAAAAGGTTTAGCGACCTTAAATGTACCTTCACGATGGAAGAAGGCAAAAAATAGTCCCATGGCGATCAAAGTGATTAATAGCTTGTTTGAAACAGGCGGTCGTCCTGTGACTCGATCTATTAACTTTACTTCGTGGCCACAAAAAACTTTAATTGGCATTCGTCCACAAATCCCACTCACCGATATTCCTGATAGCAGTGAAATTAAATTTGATGTCGTCAAAGCCACCGTAGACGGAAAATTACAGGGCGATACTGAAATTGTCGCGAAATTAATTAAAGAGCAACGGGATTATTATTGGGAATATTCCGATTCAGAAGGCTGGCATTCAGAACATACGGCAAAAAATTATCAAGTTTTTGAAAAACGTTTAAATTTAGATTCGACCAAAGCCGTTACCTTAGCCGTACCTGTTGAATGGGGGTCTTATCTGTTAGTCATTGAAGATGCGAAAACAGGGCAAAAAAGTTCGGTGCGTTTTTATGCGGGCAGTGGCTGGCATGAAACTGAAACCAATCAATCCGCGCGTCCTGAACGGGTGGTGATTGAATTGGATAAAAAGAACTATCAAGCGGGTGATAAAGTCAATTTAAAAGTAACCCCGCCTTATATGGGTAACGGCTTTATTAGCGTTGAAAGTGGCGATGAACAATTGTGGTTTAAGCGGGTTAATGTTCCAGCCGAGGGTTTAAAAATAGCGATTCCTGTTAATAAAGAATGGGCGCGACATGATTTATATATCTCTGCGGTAGTCTTTAGAGCTGGTGATGCCAAGGAAAAAATCACCCCGAATCGTGCGGTAGGTATCGTGCATTTACCGTTAAACCGAGATAATCGTCAGCTTAAGGTGAGTATTGATGCGCCTGCGACTGAAATTCGTCCTGAAACGACATTAATTAGTACAATAAAAATTGCCAATACAAAAGCGGGACAAAAGAACTATGTTACTTTAGCGGCGGTCGATGTTGGGGTATTAAATATTACTAATTATGAAACGCCTGATCCGTTTAAATGGTTTTTTGAACCACGGCGTTATGGGGTCGATCAGCGGGATATTTATAATAAAATTATTGAATTAGTGGATGGTGGAATCACTAAAGCCCGTTTTGGCGGGGATGCCGATAAACATGCAGGCGGGGCGCGTCCTGATTCAGAAATAAAAATTGTATCGCTCTTTAGTGGTTTAGTTGAAACTAATGCACAGGGTGAGGTAGAAATTAAATTAGACATCCCTGATTTTAATGGTCGATTACGCTTAATGGCGGTGGCTTTTAATGATGACCAATTTGGTGCGGCCGATACTGAAGTGACTATCGCCGCGCCGATTATTGCCGAAGTATCATTACCCCGGTTTTTAGCCGCAGGGGATAAAGCCGAATTAACCTTAGATTTACGCAATCAAAGTGGTGAGCCACAAACGCTAAATTTAACCCTTTCAGCGACTTCCCCCGTGAGTTTAATTGAAAACAAACCGCTGACCGTGGTTTTAAAAGACAAACAAAAACAAGTGTTGCGTTTTCCAATGATAGCGGCGAATAGTTTTGGACAATCATTAATTACTTTACAACTCAGCAATGCTCAAGGCGCGAAAGAGTTAATTAAATTTACACGAGAATGGCGATTAGGGACTCGTCCTGCGTATCCTGCTATAGCATCCACACAGCGTAAAATAATTAGACAAGGCGAGTCGATTAGCATAATCCCTAATTTAGCAAATTTACTAATAGACTCGGCGACAGGACAAATTAATATTTCGGCTAATCCGCCGATTGCCATTAAAAGTCATTTAAAACAGTTATTGCAATACCCTTATGGGTGTTTGGAACAAACGATTAGTAGCACTTACCCATGGTTATCCATTAATACCCATAACGTCAACGAATGGGGGCTATCAAACGTATTAATCAAAAATAAACCGCTTAATATCAACGATAAATCGCGGATGATTGAGCGTAGTATTAGTCGAATAGCAGGAATGCAGCGGAGTAATGGCGGCTTTGGCTTATGGTCAAATAATGATAGGGAAGAACATTGGCTAACGGCGTATGCGGTTGATTTTTTGCTGGATGCCAAAGACGAAGGTGCAAGTGTTCCGCAAGAAATGCTAGATAAAGCCTTAAAACGGCTGGCAGAATACTTAAATCAACGGGGCAATATGTATGGGCAAGGCTATAGTCAATACCCTAAACATGCGAGTTTTGCGTATAAAGCCTATGCGGCTTATGTGTTATCACGGGTGAATCGCGCCCCCTTAGGCTCATTACGCACTTTATACGATCATCACCGTAAAACCGTAAAATCAGGCTTGCCTTTAACGCATTTAGGTATTGCGTTATTTAATCAAGGCGATCAGGTGAAAGGGAAACAAGCGATTAATTTAGGCATCAAAAAACCGCGTAATGATTATTTTTATTTAGGTGATTATGGTAGTCGTTTACGTGATTTGACTTTAATTAATTATTTACTCAATAAACACCCAATTATGCCTGAATTAACGGCTAATTTGATTTTTCAATTAGGTGATGAATTAGCCCATCGAGATTATTTAAGTACCCAAGAAAGAAATGCGTTATTTAGAACGGGTGTGTTATTAAAGAGTAAACCGCAACAGGCGTGGCAGGGAAATTTAGTCTTAGACACTATTGAGACGGTATTGAAACAAAAGGGAACTTATCATAAAAACTTTCAAGGTGATAAAATACCCCAAACGGTGAGCTTTAATTCACAGGCAACCGTCCCTTTATACCTGCAATATGGGATTCAGGCTTATCCGCGTACTGCACCTGCGATGCAGATGGAAACGATTCAAGTTGCGCGTAACTATTACAATCTTCAAGGTCAACAAGTGGGGCTTGAGCAAGTGACCAGTGGCGATGTATTTTTAGTTCATGTGAATGTCACCGCTAAAAAACGGATTAAAGATGCGTTAATTATTGATTTAGTGCCAGCGGGGTTTGAAATTGAAAATCAAAACCTTGAAAATAATTTAAAAATTGATCGTTTTCGAATTGGAAAAGAAACTATTTTAAGAATGCAAAATTATAGTCGGGTTAAATATGAACAATATTTAGATGACCGTTATATTGCCGCGATTGATTTAGATAAAAATCGTTCTCAGCATGTGTTTTATTTAATGAGAGCGGTGACAAAGGGAAATTTTGTTAATCCACCGCCTTATGTTGAAGATATGTATCGACCTTATATTAGAGGGATAGGGCGATCTTTTAATAACGTGGCTATTTTTTAGGAGAAACCCATGAGTGCAGTAATGGTTGAACAAAGTTATTCTATCGAAGACTATTTAGCCTTAGAAGACAAAGCTGATTTTAAAAGTGAATATTACGATGGGGAAATTTTTCCAATCGCAGGTGGAACATTAAATCATAATCGAATTGCAGGTAATATTTACCTTGCCTTAAAGCAAATATTTAAAGCCAAAGAGTTTGATGTTTTTATCGGTGACGTTAAATTACATATTCCTTGTACGGGGAGCTTTACTTATCCCGATGTTTTGGTGATTAAAGGTGAGCCTAGTTATTGGCAAAATCGCCAAGATACGCTAGATAATGCCGAATTAATTATTGAAATTCTCTCAGAGAGTACAAAAAATTATGACTGTGCTGGCAAATTTGAAAATTACCGAAGTTTACCTGAATTACATGATTATATTTTGATTAGCCAAGATAAAGTGCATGTAGAACATTTTGAAAAACAAGCATCAAATCAATGGTTATTAACGGAATACAAATTGTTAACGGAATCATTGAAAATAATTCAAACGGATGAAACCATTAGTCTAAATGATATTTATGACAAAATTGTGTTTGAGTCCTTTAAAAAATAATAATATTTAAACCTTACATTTTTAGACATAATGAAAAATAATATGACCAGTGCCGCTGTGCGAGCCGCTTTTTTAGACTTTTTCCAACAACAAGGACACAGTATTGAGTCCAGTAGCTCATTAGTGCCTGTTAATGATGCGACCTTATTATTTACCAATGCAGGCATGGTGCAATTTAAAGATGTTTTCTTGGGACGGGAACAACGCAATTTTGTTCGTGCCGCATCAAGTCAACGTTGTGTACGCGCAGGCGGCAAACACAATGATTTAGAAAATGTCGGTTATACCGCACGGCATCATACCTTTTTTGAGATGTTAGGTAACTTTAGTTTTGGTGATTATTTTAAAACCGAAGCCATTGAATTTGCATGGAAATTTTTAACCATTGAACTAGAAATTCCTGCGGAAAAATTATGGGTGACTGTCTTTAATGAAGATGCTGAAACGGAACAAATTTGGCTAGATAAAATAGGCGTAGACCCTGCACGTTTATCTAAAATTGGTGCTAAAGATAATTTTTGGTCAATGGGGGATACTGGCCCTTGTGGACCTTGTAGTGAAATATTCTACGATCATGGCGAAGACATTGCAGGTGGCCCACCTGGAACTCCCGAAGAAGATGGCGACCGTTATATTGAAATTTGGAACTTAGTGTTCATGCAATATAACCGTGATTCAGCAGGCGTTTTACACCCTTTACCTAAACCTTCTGTGGATACGGGGATGGGATTAGAACGTATTACGGCGATTTTACAAGGGGTGCATAATAATTATGAGATTGATTTATTTCAAGGATTATTGAAAGTTGCAGCAAAATTAGCCAATACAGAAGATTTAAGCCTCAGTTCATTACGTGTTATTGCCGATCATATTCGCTCGTGTGCCTTCTTAATTGTGGATGATGTCATGCCGTCTAATGAGGGACGTGGATATGTGTTAAGACGTATTATTCGCCGTGCTATTCGTCATGGTTATCGTTTAGGGATTCGTGAGGTTTTCTTTTATAAACTGGTTGCACCATTAGTCGATGAAATGGGCGTGGCGTATCCTGAGTTGGCAAAATCTCAAGCACAGATTGAACGCATTTTGAAAAAAGAAGAACAGCGTTTTGCAGAGACTTTAGAGCAAGGGATGAAAGTTTTAGAAACGTGTGTTGCCAAAATGCACGATAGTGTTATCCCTGGTGACATTGCTTTTTTACTCTATGACACCTATGGATTTCCACTAGATTTAACCTCTGATTTTGCGCGTGAAAATAACTTAACTGTCGATCATGCCGCTTTTGAAATTGCGATGAATGCACAGCGTGAACGTGCTAGAGGCGCGAGTAGTTTTAATGTCACTTACGATCACGAAATTGACCATGATAGTCAAACAGAATTTACGGGTTATCAAGCCTTAAAAGATGACGCGCATATTATTGGTTTGTTTACACAAGGTGACGCGGTTGAATCACTTAAGGTAAATGAAGCAGGGGTTTTGTTGTTAGATAAAACGCCTTTTTACGGTGAATCAGGTGGACAAGTCGGTGATAACGGTTTAATTGCAGTCGAAGGCGGTGTTTTTAAAGTCAAGGATACTCAAAAACAAGCTGGCACGTTATTTTTACATCAAGGGAAAGTTATTTCAGGGGAAATTAAAACAGGTCAATCTTGTCAAGCCACGGTGAATAGCGAACCGCGTAAAGCCACTGAATTAAATCACTCTGCGACCCATTTGCTTCATGCGGCGTTAAGACAGGTGCTAGGTGAGCATGTGACTCAGAAAGGTTCACTCGTTAATCCGAAGCAATTACGCTTTGATTTTTCGCATTTTGAACCCATGACCGAAGCTGAGATAAGCCAAGTTGAAACCTTAGTGAATCAACAAATACGCTTAAATAATCAAGTTTCAGCCAAAGTAATGTCTAAAGATTTAGCGTTAGAAGCAGGTGCAATGGCGTTATTTGGTGAAAAATATGGTGATGATGTTCGGGTTTTAAAAATGGGCGAATTTTCAACTGAATTATGTGGTGGCACGCATGTTGAACGCACAGGTGACATCGGTTTTTGTAAGATCACTTCTGAAACAGGGGTTGCTGCGGGGGTTCGTCGTCTGGAAGCGGTCACAGGTCAAGCAGGATTTGATTGGATTCAAACGAATCATCAAGCGTTAACTCATGTGGCACAGTTATTAAAAAGTTCGCCTGAGAAGGTGGGCATTAAGGTTCAACAATTATTAGAAAAACATAAATTGTTGGAAAAAGAATTAGAGCGTTTTAAAGCCAAATTAGCCAGTTCAGCGGGGGATGAGTTAAGTTCGCAAGCGGTTGATATTGGTGGAATTAAGGTGTTAGCTATTGAGTTGAAAGAGGTTGACCCAAAGGCGATGCGTGGGATGGTGGATCAATTAAAGAATAAATTGGGTAAAGCGGCGATTATTTTAGCGACGGTGACGGGTGATAAAGTGAGTTTGATTGCTGGGGTTTCAAAAGCGGAAACTAAGCAACTTAAAGCGGGTGATTTGGTTAATTTTGTAGCACAACAGGTGGGTGGTAAAGGGGGTGGTCGTCCTGACATGGCACAAGCTGGTGGCAATAATCCTGCTGGTTTAGAGACGGCATTAAAGCAAGTTCCTACATGGATTACACAACAACTAGAGAAATAATTAAATGAATGATTTGACTAAAACAGAAAATAAAATAGAAATAGAAGGCGAAGAAACTTTAAATCAGCATAGTTCTGAAGATTACCCTCATATTTCTATTAAAATGACGAAAGAACAATTTAGCGTGTTTGATCTAAAGCGTCAGTATGAAAAACGCTACACTTTAGAAATAGACCCTGATTTTCAACGGGAAAAAGGAGTTTGGACAACCCAACAAAAATCAGAACTTATTGAATCTATTTTAATGGGAATCCCTATTCCTATTATTTATTTTTTTGAGAATGAAAAAGGATTTAAGCAAGTCGTGGATGGACGACAACGTTTAAGTTGTCTTTTTGATTTTTTAGATGGTAAATTTAAACTTACCCATCTAAATTTATTAGCTACTGAAAATGGACGTGGCTTTAAAGAGTTAAGTTCTCAGTTACAGGCAAAAATAGAGGATTATCAATTTCTTGCTTATACGATTCAACATCCAACACCAGAACGCGTTAAATTTGATATTTTTGATCGTGTTAATCGAGGCGGTACTCAACTTAATAACCAAGAAATGCGAAATGCTCTATATCTTGGAAAATCAACAAAACTTTTGAACAGACTAGCAAAATCAGAGAATTTTCTATCTGCAACAGGGAAAACAGTTTCTAAAAAAAGAATGAAAGATAAATATATTATTTTGCGTTTTTTGGGTTTTTATTTATTACATACAAAAAAATTAGATGAAATAAGCTATAAAAGTAATGTCGATGAATTTTTAGCTGAGGTTATGAAATATATTAATAAACTGACTAATAATAGAATTGAATTTTTAAGCAATATTTTTGAATTATCAATGAAAAATTGTTTTGATATTTTAGGTAAAGATGCTTTTCGTTTTGATAGTAGTAGTGAAAACTATCGTGTAAGACGACCCACTAATATGGGATTATTTGAATCATTAGGCTATTTATTAAGTATTCCTTTGTCTGAAAAAGTTGATAAGTTAGCATTAAAAAAAGAAATTGAATTATTAAAACAAGAAATGGATAAAAGCCAAATGTTTACAGGTGTTATTGATACAAGTAAAGGTGTTAATTATCGTTTTTATAAAGCTAATAACATAAGAACAAGGTTAGAAAGTGCTAAG
>DAOUTG010000078.1 GCA_030626845.1 Methylococcaceae bacterium | reverse complement strand
GCTACATAGGATGTGCCGACGATAGGAGGCGCATCATTCGTGTTATTTTACTCGAAAGATGCGCTTCGTGCCTCAGCACATCCTATAATTTAGCGCAGCTTATCGCGTTTAGAAAACAATAAATAATCAAGTGAGCCACTTAATTTATTGTCAACTTCTATCGAATATTCCACATTAATCTTAGCATCAACATGACGAATAATTTCCCATAATACAGGCGCAATCATGAAATCTCTTTTTGCCATTTCAGAATTTAAACTAATTTTAGGTAACACATCATAAAAAGTGCTTTGTAATTTTTTTATCTCATTTAAATTAATATTTTTTGCTGTAGGTAGTTCCAGAACCTTACTGCTAAATGAATAACCAAATTCATAAGCAATATCTTCGGTTTGATTATTAAAATCAAAATAATCACTAAACGTATATTTTTTTCCTTCTTTGAAGATGAGATTTTTCATATTTAACTCAATGTCATTATTCTAGACTTCCTAGTTAACTCTTACAAAAATAAACCATCAATGGGCGAAGAAGCCGACGCAAATCGTTTTCTTGCCATTCGTCCAGCTAAAAAGGCTTCTCGTCCTGCTTGAATCCCTTTTTTCATTGCCGAAGCCATTAATATAGGATTTTGTGCTGCCGCAATCGCCGTATTCATTAACACGCCATCACAACCTAATTCCATTGCAATCGCGGCATCTGATGCCGTCCCTACGCCTGCATCCACTAAAATAGGCACATTAGCATTTTCAACAATCGTTAAAATATTATAAGGATTACGAATCCCTAAACCAGAACCAATGGGGGCTGCCAATGGCATGACTGCGACACAGCCAATCTCTTCCAAACGCTTTGCTGCAATTGGGTCATCATTGGTATAAACCATAACTTCAAAGCCATCTTTAACTAATAACTCCGCTGCGCCAAAGGTTTCTGCCACATCAGGGAATAAGGTTTTTTGATCCGCTAAGACTTCTAGTTTAACTAGATTATGCCCCCCTAATAATTCACGTCCTAAACGGCAAGTTCTTACCGCATCTTCTGCTGTAAAACAACCTGCGGTATTAGGTAAAATCGTGTATTTATCAGGTGAAATAACATCCAACAAATTCGGCTCATTGGGATTTTGTCCAATATTAGTCCGACGAATCGCAACCGTTACAATTTCAGCAGCACTCGCCTCAATCGCCAACCGCGTTTCTTCTAAGTCTTTGTATTTTCCTGTTCCCACTAATAAACGGGAATTAAAAACACGAGAACCCACGGTAAAACTATCATCTGCACCCCCACCAATCGCTTGTACAATTTCTAGTTTGTCATTTGCTTGCACACCTTGTTTATCATAACGATCAAAGGGTAAAATTTCTTTATTAAGTTCTACGGCAATACGTTTTCCGAGTAAACCTAAGTCAGTGATAACATCGGCAACAGAGGTATTCTCAGCATAATCTCGGCGATCACCATTAATATAAATATTCATTTTTCAAACTCCGTTTAAATTTTAACCGTTCTACGTTGTTGTACGGCATTTGCCAAATTTTTTAATAAATTAACCGTATCATCCCAACCTAAACAAGCATCGGTAATACTTTGCCCATATTCTAAAGGTTGCTTTGACACATGATCTTGACGACCTGCTTTTAAGTGACTCTCGACCATAACGCCCATAATACGCTTATCTCCACTTGCAATTTGTCCTCCCACATCATCCGCAACCACTAACTGTCGCTGGCATTGTTTTAAACAATTGGCATGACTAAAATCAATCATAATATTTGAACGTAATCCAGCAGCCTCCAAACCTATCGCAACATGTTCAACACTAACGACATCATAATTAGGACGATCATTACCGCCTCTCAAGATAATATGAACATCTTCATTACCTGTTGTGGAAAAAATGGCAGAGTGTCCCGCTTTGGTAACAGACAGAAAATGATGCGGACTCATTGCTGCACCAATGGCATCAATCGCTATTTTAATTGAACCATCCGTTGCATTCTTAAAACCGATGGGTGAGGAAATACCTGATGATAATTCACGGTGTACTTGGCTTTCGGTGGTTCTTGCACCAATTGCCCCCCATGAAATTAAATCAGCAATATATTGGGGGGTTATTAAATCAAGGTATTCAGTCGCTGCTGGAATACCTAGGTTGTTGAGATCTAATAATAACTCACGAGCAATATGTAGCCCTTTGTTAATATCAAAGGCATTATTAAGATCGGGGTCATTAATCAGTCCTTTCCAACCCACGGTAGTACGTGGCTTTTCAAAATAGACCCGCATAACAATGAGTAAATCATCTTGCAATTCATCTTTAATCACTTTTAAACGCCGCGCATACTCCTGTGCAGCGTGAATATCATGAATTGAGCAAGGTCCGACAATGACCACTAAACGATCATCATTCCCTTCTAAAATAGTGTGTATATCTGTGCGTGTTGTCAATACTGTTTTGGCGGCTGCCTCAGTAAGTGACATATCAGTATGAAGCTGATGAGGTGAGATAACTTCTTTAATTGAAGTTATTCTCAAATCATCCGTATTATATTTGCTTTGCATGGTAATTGAACCAGCATCAATGCTGTAAAAATGATAAAGCCAAATATTTTAACTGTTTTAGCCTCACGATGGTTATTTAATTTCTGGTTTACGCATTTTATGTTTACGCCCTTCTTTGACTTCCTTTTCGGTAACAATTTGATCTTGATCTTGATCTAGACGATTAAATAAACGTTCCAGGGCAGCATCCTTCTCTTCATTACTAATTTTTCCATCCTTATTTGCATCAATATTTTCAAATAATGCTGAATGATGAATTTTTCTCTTAGTAAATTCATCGGTTGTCAATTTGCCATCTTTATTCTTATCAAGTTTTAAAAATTTATTCTCTATCTGCTTAATTCTAGGGGCTATAAATTCTTCTTTACTAATAGATCCATCTCCGTCAGTATCAAGTCGCGCTAATTTTGATTTCTTACTTTGGTTTTGTTGTTTACGTTCATACTGTTCCAATTCATTAATTGTTATCACATCATCTTTATCCACATCCATTCTTTGAAAACGTTTTCCCATATAACCTTTAAATTCTTCTTTACTAACTTTACCGTCGTTATTAGCATCAAATTTTTTTAAAAAACCTTTTTTTACTTTTGCAGGTTTTTCTTTCTTAGCATCTTCTGCCTGTAAAGGGGATTGTAACAGTAGTATTGAGCCTAAAAAAAGACCACTAAAAATAATAATTTTGTTCATAATAAAGCCTTCAAGTTTACAAATATGGGTTTATTTTTAAGAAATAGGAAAGAAATAATTTTCTTTCAAAATTAATCACATTGACAAATCCATTATTTATCTGGATTATACCGATAGATAACGGTAATTTGCCCTATTGTCTGGATAAGTTCTGCTTGCGTTTTAAGACAAATTTCAGCACTCATTTGTTTTCTTAAGTCTCGTTCAGCACGAATTTTTATCTTAATCAATTCATGCGTGACTAAAGCTAATTTAATTTCTGTTAGTACCGCTTCTGTCAATCCTGATTGACCTATCATGACGACAGGCTTTAAGCTGTGTGCTTTCGCCCTAAAATTTCTCTTATCCGTAGAATTCACGCATAACCTCTTATAATTAAAATTAAGCCTACTATAACAAATAAATATGGCACGAAGCAAAAGCAGTAAGCAATGGCTACAAGAACACTTTGACGATGAATATGTAAAACAAGCGAAAGCAAAAGGCTACAGATCTCGTGCTATTTTCAAATTAATTGAAATTCAAGAAAAAGATAAAATTATTAAGCCAGGAATGAATGTGATAGATTTAGGCGCAGCACCAGGTAGCTGGTCTCAACATGTTCGTAAAATTATTGGACAAAAAAATAAAATTATTGCCTTAGATATTTTGGAAATAGCCCCCTTAGTAGGCGTTGATTTTATTCGGGGCGATTTTACCGAGCTTGCTGTATTAGATAAACTTAATGAAATGCTTAATAGTATCGTCATCAATGTCGTATTATCTGATATGGCACCTAATTTAACGGGCAATAAAACCACAGATCAAGCACGTGCCTTATATTTAGCAGAACTGGCCTTAGAAACCGCCATCAACACCTTAGATAAAGGGGGAACTTTTTTAGTAAAAATTTTTCAAGGCACAGGTTTTGATCATTATCATCAACAAATTAAACAAACATTCAAATCCGTGGTCATAAGAAAACCTAAAGCCTCCCGCGCAAGGAGTAATGAGGTTTATATTTTAGGGAAAGGCTTTAAATAAATTGATCTGTCCTTATATCCTACAAAAACCAACAATTTAATAGATTTACCTAAAAATGCAAGCTCTAGTTAAATTACCAACTATTGACTTGTACTGTTAAGATCAGGCTTAATTCCTGATATAATTACTCTGTATTTTTTATAACGAGGACCGTCCCGTAAGGAGCGAGTAACTTGAACGATATGTTTAAAAATTTAATTTTATGGGTTGTCATTGCGGTCGTTTTAATGTCCGTTTTTAATAGCTTTGGCTCACGACCCAATAGTCGAGGGGACTCATCACTGTCCTATTCCCAATTTATTGATGCTGTTAAATCAGGACAAGTTCAGCAGGTTGTTATTGATGATGACAATATTATCAAGGGTAGGATGCAGGCGGGAGATAAATTTAAAACTTATGCCCCTAACGATCCTCATTTAATTGATGATTTATTGAATAGTGGCGTAGAAATTAAAGCTCAACCTCCTGAGCAAACTTCTATGTTAATGCAAATTTTTATTTCTTTTGGGCCTATTTTATTACTCATTGCAGTCTGGATATTTTTTATGCGTCAGATGCAAGGCGGTGGCATGGGTGGAAAAGGCGGCGCAATGGGATTTGGTAAAAGTAAAGCCCGGATGCTGGAAGAAGACCAAATTAAAGTCACTTTTGCTGATGTTGCAGGTTGCGATGAAGCTAAAGAAGAAGTTGCCGAAATGGTCGATTTTCTTAAAGACCCTTCAAAATATCAAAAACTAGGCGGACAAGTTCCCCATGGCGCGTTAATGATAGGCCCACCTGGAACAGGGAAAACTTTATTAGCAAGAGCGATTGCAGGCGAAGCCAAAGTTCCTTTTTTCACTATTTCAGGGTCTGATTTTGTAGAAATGTTTGTCGGTGTCGGTGCATCACGGGTTCGTGATATGTTTGAGCAAGCTAAAAAACATGCCCCTTGTATCATCTTCATTGATGAAATTGATGCAGTAGGTCGTCAACGAGGGGCAGGACTCGGTGGCGGTAATGATGAGCGTGAGCAAACATTAAATCAGCTATTAGTTGAAATGGATGGTTTTGAAAGCAATGAAGGCATTATTGTCATTGCAGCAACAAACCGTGCTGATGTTTTAGATAGCGCGTTATTACGTCCAGGTCGTTTTGACCGACAAATTAATGTCGGTTTACCTGATATAAAAGGGCGTGAACAAATTCTTGCGGTACATATGAAAAAACTGCCTCTTTCAGAGGATGTTATTCCTAAATATTTAGCGCAAGGAACACCAGGTTTTTCTGGAGCAGATCTTGCTAATTTAGTTAATGAGGCCGCTTTATTTGCTGCACGTATCAACAAACGTATTGTCAGTATGGTTGATTTTGAAAGAGCTAAAGATAAGCTAATTATGGGTGTTGAAAGACATACGATGGTCATGGATGAGAAAGAAAAGAAAATGACCGCCTATCACGAAGCAGGTCATGCTATTGTCGGTCGTCTTGTTCCTGAACATGATCCTGTTTACAAAATAAGTATTATGCCGCGTGGGCAAGCATTAGGCGTTACCATGTTTTTACCTGAAAAAGATCAATATAGTGCGAGTAAACGTAAATTAGATAGCATGATTTCTAGCCTTTATGGTGGACGAATTGCCGAAGACCAAATTTTTGGTTGGGAACAAGTCTCAACAGGGGCATCCAATGATATAGAACGCGCCACTGAAATTGCTCGAAACATGGTTACAAAATGGGGGTTATCACAACGTTTAGGCCCTCTTGCTTATAGCGAAGAAGAAGGCGAAGTCTTTTTAGGTCGTTCTGTTACTCAACATAAATCAGTCGCCGAAGAAACATCACATTCTATTGATGATGAAATTCGCATTATTATTAACAGAAACTACCAACGTTCTGAAAAAATCCTAAAAGAAAACACCGATATTTTACATACAATGGCAGACGCGCTCATGAAATATGAAACCATTGATAAATATCAAATTGAAGATTTAATGAACCGCAAACCCGTTAGAGAACCTCAGGGCTGGGATGATACGCCTACCCCCCCTAATGATGCGCTAAAATCAGAAAAAATTGATGATACAAAAAAGCCTAAACCCTCTATAGGTGGAACCGCTAAACAAAGTTAATTTAATCATTTTTCTCTAATTAAGGAGAGGCTATTCACCTCTCCTTTTTTTATGGGCTAGGAATAATAAAATAATGTCAAAAAAATATTTTGGTACCGATGGGATACGCGGCAAAGTCGGTAATTATCCTATTACCGCAGACTTTTCATTAAAATTAGGTTGGGCTATTGGGCGTGTATTTGCAGATGAGGGTAAAAACTTTGTTTTAGTAGGAAAAGATACGCGCATTTCTGGCTATATGTTTGAATCAGCTTTGGAGGCGGGATTGTCTGCAGCAGGCGTTGATACCCATTTATTAGGGCCTATGCCAACGCCTGCGATTGCTTATTTAACCAGGACACTAAGAGCGCAAGCAGGGATTGTCATTAGTGCTTCACATAACCCCTATTATGATAATGGGGTTAAGTTTTTCTCAACCCAAGGCACTAAATTAGCAGATGAACTGGAACATAAAATAGAATGCTACATTGACAAGCCGATTGTTACCGTAGATTCTGCAAAATTAGGTAAAGCTAAACGTATAGAAGATGCGGCTGGACGCTATATTGAATTTTGTAAATCAACCGTTCCTAGTACCCTTAGCCTTAAAGGGCTTAATATTGTGGTTGACTGTGCAAATGGCGCAACCTACCATGTCGCACCTCATGTTCTTGAAGAATTAGGCGCAAATGTTACGAGTATTGGTGTAGAACCTGATGGATTAAATATTAATCATCAATGCGGTGCAACGCAGCCACAAAAATTAATCGACACAGTTCTTAAAGAAAAAGCAGATTTAGGCATTGCGCTGGATGGTGATGGCGATCGTCTAATTATGGTAGATCATCAAGGGGAAATTGTTGATGGTGATGAATTAATTTTCATTATAGCCAAATCAAGAACCGCTGAAAATGAAAAGCAAGCACCTATCGTTGGAACATTGATGTCAAATTTAGGAATGGAACATGCCTTGGAAAAATTAGGGTTATCATTGATAAGAGCTAATGTTGGAGACCGTTATGTTTTAGAAATGCTAAAACAGCATAACGCTTTATTAGGTGGCGAAGGCTCAGGACATATTATCTGCCTAGATAAAACCACCACAGGTGATGGTATTGTTGCCGCTTTACAAGTTCTAACAGAGATACAGCAAACAGGTCATAATTTGCATGACTTAAAACAAGGGATGCAAAAATACCCACAAATCCTCATTAATGTTAAAGTTGCACGAAAAGTTGAGCCTTTAACCATTCCTTCTATTCAAAAAGCGGTCACTGCAGTTGAAAAAGCACTGGGTCAGGAAGGACGGGTACTTTTAAGAGCCTCAGGAACTGAACCATTAATCCGAGTTATGGTTGAAGGGATGGATGAGAAAAAAGTCAACGATTATGCACAACAATTAGCAGCGGTTGTAAAAAATTCAATTAGTGCT
Organism: Methylococcaceae bacterium; assembly: GCA_030626845.1. GTDB lineage: Bacteria > Pseudomonadota > Gammaproteobacteria > Methylococcales > Methylomonadaceae > WTBX01. The sequence goes on along the minus strand of DAOUTG010000078.1, from coordinate 4,022 downwards.
TGAATTACAAAGTATTAGCCTATATCATTGCTGGTTTGATTTTGTCTTGGAGTAAGTAATGCGTCAGTCTCTAATCATGGGAAACTGGAAAATGAACGGCTCAGCCGAAAGTGCTAAATCGTTATGTAATGCCATTATTGAAGGGTTGAATACAGGGGATGCAGGTATTGCAGTTTGCGCGCCCTATGTATATTTAGCAGACCTTCAAGCGTTAACAGCGGATAGCCCTTTAGCTGTAGGAGCGCAAAATGTCGCAGACCAAGCCTCTGGTGCTTACACAGGTGAAATTTCGGCAACTATGTTAAAAGAATTTGGTTGTGAATATGCCTTAGTGGGTCACTCAGAACGTCGTACCTACTATGGCGATACGGATGAATCAGTTGCAGCACGTTTTTGTCAAGCACAAGCGGAAGGGGTTGTCCCTGTCCTTTGTATCGGTGAAACCTTAGCCGAACGCGAAGCTAATGAAACGTTCAATGTGGTTAATAGACAATTAGATGCTGTGATTGAAAAAGCAGGCATTGAAGCATTAAGCAATGCGGTGATTGCGTATGAACCTGTTTGGGCAATTGGTACAGGTGTTACCGCCTCTGACGACCAAGCACAAGAAGTTCATAAAGCGATTCGTGAGCGTATTGGGGCAAAAGATCAAGCCATTGCGGATAAAATTCAAATTTTATATGGTGGTAGTATGAAACCTGCGAATGCTAAAGGATTATTAGGCATGGCAGATATTGACGGTGGTTTAATAGGTGGAGCTTCATTAGATGCTCAATCCTTCTTAGATATTTATCATTCAGTTTAAACAGTTTTTAGGTTTATGTATCAATTAATCATTATTGTTCATGTATTATTAGGGCTTGGGGTCGTTGGGCTTATTTTAATGCAGCAAGGCAAAGGGGCGGATGCAGGTGCTGCATTTGCAGGCGGTTCAGGGTCTGTTTTTGGCGCACAAGGTGCGGCCTCCTTTTTGTCACGAACAACAGCTATTCTCGCGGCTTTATTTTTTACAACCAGTTTAGGATTAGCCGTTTTGAGCGGTTATGAGAATAAACCTGATGATTTAATGGAGCAACCTGAAATTGAACAACCTTTAGCTGATGTTCCTCTCATAGGTGATAGTCAACCTGCTACAGATAGTATTCCTGCTATTACATCTGCTAAGGACACTCCCGTTATTACAGCGCCTGTTAAAGAAATAAGTGTTCCTGCTGAAACAGTGACTAATGAGATACCACAAGTTGTTGAGCCAATTGCTCCTATTGTCGAACAGGTAGAAGAAACAGCACCTGTTGTTGAAAGTGTTGAAACAACAGATATGACTGATACGGTTGAATCAATACCTGCAACTGAAACCATACAGCCTTAGTGTTTATAGCTTTATTATTTACAATAAGTTTGGGATTAGCACCTCTAAATGATTGGAAAACCTAAAGAAGAAATAACAGTAACACAACCTTAAAGAAATAAAGCCGATGTGGTGAAATTGGTAGACACGCTACCTTGAGGGGGTAGTGGCGTAAGCTGTGCCGGTTCAAGTCCGGCCATCGGCACCATTAGTTACAAAAAACCAGCCTAAGTGCTGGTTTTTTTTGCATAAAAGAAAATAAAAAATAACGTAAAATTATAAAAACTATCACTTAAAACTATTTTCATCCTAGGTGTCAAATGCGTTCAATTAACTTACAAAAAAAATGGGAACAATTAAAACCTCAAGTTCATCATTTATATCAATCAGCTTTAAGGCTTTCTCAAACTGAAACCATTACCCATACCAAACTAGGTGGAAGGCCTTATATTGACAGCGCACTATTTCAATGGCCTCATGTAGATAATGAACCACTCGCTTTCATTGCCCAATTAGATTTATCAGAATTAACCGCAACTTTAAGCATAGATTGGTTACCCACTACAGGTCTATTATTATTCTTTTATGATGTTGAAACCATGCCATCAGGACTTGAAGCCAACGATAATGAACTATGGAAAGTTATTTATTTTAAGCAAAGTGATACTGAGGCAAACTTCCCCACAAATTTAATTGAAGAATTTAAGTTTAACGCTATTTATTTAGAAGCCATTAAAACTGAACAACTACCAAGCCAACAAAGAAACGAAGTTATTGCTTTAAACTTAACCCCTTCACAAAAAATAGTTTACGATGAACTTTATGATAGAGAAATAGGAGAGCAACCTACGCATCAAGTATCAGGTTTTCCAGATTATATACAAGACGATAATATGGAACAAAGATGTCAACAATTAAATTCGCAAAATGAAACCTTAAATAGGGCTGATTGGCGATTATTATTACAATTAGATACCGATGAAAATGCTGAAATGATCTGGGGAGATTGCGGAACATTATACTTTTGGATTAGAAAACAAGATGCGAAAATGGGTTGTTTTGATAAAGTAAAACTTATTTTTCAATGTTATTAACAACCACCCCATAGACTATTTTTTAAGGATTTAATAATGGCATTCAGTGAATATATAAATTACCCTGCAAAAAAACTCAACCATTGCCTTACCAAAGACCGTCACCGTTTAAAATCTCAATATAATCGTCTGCGAAGTCTTTATCAAAAAGGACAGCAACCGACTGAGCAATTAAACGCCTTAATCGAAAAAATTGACGCGTCAATCGCACAATGTCAGCAACGCCATAGCAGTATTCCTAGCATTGAATTTCCCGATTTACCGATTAGTGATAAACGTGATGAAATTGCGGAATTGATTAAAAACAATCAAGTGATTATTCTTTGCGGCGAAACAGGTTCGGGTAAAACCACGCAATTACCTAAAATTTGTTTATCACTCGGACGCGGTGCTGCGGGATTAATTGGTCACACCCAACCTCGAAGAATTGCCGCCCGCACAGTCGCGGATCGCATTGCCGAAGAATTAGGGCAAACTGTTGGGCAAACGGTGGGGTATAAAGTCCGCTTTAATGACCAAACCCGTGAAATGTCGTTGGTCAAATTAATGACCGATGGGATTTTATTGGCGGAATCACAAAATGATCCTTATCTTAGCCAATACGACACCATCATCATTGATGAAGCCCATGAGCGTAGTTTAAATATTGATTTTTTATTAGGCTATTTACGTTGGTTATTACCACGACGCAAAGATTTAAAACTCATTATTACCTCCGCCACCATTGATCCTGAACGTTTTTCCAAGCATTTCAATGATGCGCCAGTAATTAATGTCTCGGGGCGGACGTATCCTGTAGAAATGCGTTATCGTCCGATTCAACAACTAGAAGAAGATGATGAAACCAGCGTTGATTTACAACAAGCGATTTTAAATGCGGTGGATGAATTACACCGTGAAATTCGCGGCGATATTTTAATTTTTCTCAGCGGCGAACATGAAATTCGTGAAACCGCCGAAAATTTGCGTAAGCATCATCCCGCCCATTGTGAAATTTTACCGTTATATTCAAAACTCAGTGTCAGTGAACAGGAACGAGTGTTTAAAACCAGTGGCTCAGTGCGGATTGTGTTAGCGACTAATGTTGCCGAAACCTCGTTAACCGTTCCAGGCATTAGAACCGTGATTGATACCGGTCATGCACGGATTAGTCGTTATAGTCATCGCAGTAAAATTCAACGCTTACCGATTGAAAAAATTTCTCAAGCCAGTGCTAATCAACGGGCAGGGCGTTGTGGACGTGTTGCTGAAGGAATTTGTATTCGCTTGTATTCCCATGATGATTATTTAGCCCGTCCTGAATTTACTGAGCCTGAAATTCTCCGCACTAATTTATCGTCGGTGATGTTGCAAATGACGGCGTTGAAATTGGGCGAAATTGAAGACTTTCCATTTGTTGAACCGCCTGAAGCGAAAATGATTCGGGATGCAAGAACCACGCTGCATGAAGTTAACGCGCTGGATAAAGAGGGGAAATTAACTGAAACAGGGCGAAAATTAGCGAAAATTCCCACTGATCCAAAATTATCACGGATGTTATTAGCGGCTAATGAGTTGGGCTGTGTCACCGAAGTGGCAAT
>DAOUTG010000013.1 GCA_030626845.1 Methylococcaceae bacterium | reverse complement strand
ATCTCCATAAATCTACCGAGGTGTAATCTTTTTCTGAAAGAAACCGAGTCACTTGGTCATGACTAATCTCGCCGTCTAATAATTGTGAAAGACCTGTCGCAGTTGTGTAACTAAAAGAGGTTTGCAAATAGTCTGTATATAAATCGAAAATCTTTGTCTTATTCATAAATGAAATTTATGCAGAATATTCAATACTGCGTAACATCAGTTATATCATTTGGAAACGCGATTAAAAATCACGTCACCAATCAATATGATGGGTATTAAACTTTTAATTTTAATTGATCCAATAAAGTGATTAAACTATCACATTTTAATTTAAAATCATCTATAATTTGTTGCCCAGCTACTCCTTCTCGCTCTGTTTTCGATATGTTTACAATTCTTTTTATATCATTGTGTACTATTTTATGCTCTATTTCAATAGCTTTCATTATTGGTAAGTGTTCAAATTCTTTTAACCCAGAACTGTATAACCATTTACCAAAATCACATTCAAAGTGGTCGATAGTATCTGATTCTTTAAGGTCATTAAACCCATATATAAAATCAATTAGCTTTGACTTCCAATCTAAATGCGAAATTTTCGCCATAGATATATCTAAACCATCCATTTTTTTCTCCTCTTATAAAAATAAACCATCAATTGGCGAAGAAGCTGAAGCAAATCTTTTTCTAGCCATTCTACCAGCTAAAAAGGCTTCTCGCCCTGCTTGAATTCCCTTATTCATCGCCGCAGCCATTAAGATAGGGTTTTGTGCCGCTGCAATCGCGGTATTCATTAATACCCCGTCACATCCTAATTCCATTGCAATTGCAGCATCTGATGCTGTTCCAACACCTGCATCTACTAAAATAGGAACATTAGCATTTTCAACAATCGTTAAAATATTATAGGGGTTACGAATTCCTAGCCCTGAGCCAATTGGAGCAGCTAAAGGCATCACCGCAACACAGCCAATATCTTCTAAACGTTTGGCGGCAATCGGATCATCATTGGTATAAACCATCACTTCAAAACCTTCTTTAACTAATAATTCCGCTGCACCAAAAGTTTCAGCGACATCAGGAAATAAGGTTCTTTGATCGGCTAAAACTTCTAGCTTGACTAAATTATGACCGCCTAATAATTCACGTCCTAAACGACAAGTTCTTACTGCTTCTTTTGCGGTAAAACAACCTGCGGTATTTGGTAAAATAGTGTATTTATCAGGTGAAATAACATCTAATAAATTAGGTTCATTGAGGTTTTGTCCGATGTTAGTACGACGAATAGCCACGGTTACAATTTCTGCACCACTAGCTTCAATCGCCAGCCGTGTTTCTTCTAAATTTTGGTATTTACCTGTTCCAACTAATAAACGAGAGTTAAAAACTCGCGAACCTATCGTAAAATTATCATTTGCCCCCCCTCCAATTGCTTGTACAATTTCTAACTTATCATTCGCCTGTATGTGTTGTTGATTATATAGGTTAAATGGTAAAATTTCTTGGTTAAGTTCAACTGCAATGCGTTTTCCAGTGAAACCTAAATCAGTGATAATCTCAGTAACTGTGGTATTTTCACAATAATCACGCCGATTTCCATTAATAAAAATATTCATATTTTAAAACTCCGTTTAAATTTTAACTGTTCTACGTTGTTGCACAGCCTTGGACAGATTTTTTAATAAATTAACCGTATCATCCCACCCTAAACAAGCATCGGTAATACTTTGACCATAGTTTAAATCTTGTCCTGAAACATGATCTTGACGACCTGATTTTAAATGACTTTCAACCATAACTCCTATAATACGTGTATCTCCCCCTGCAATTTGTCCACCAACATCATCCGCAACCACTAGTTGTCGTTGATATTGTTTTAAACAATTGGCATGGCTAAAATCAATCATAATATTTGGTCGTAATTTAGCTGTTTCCAAACCTTGGGTAACCTGTTCAACACTGACAGCATCATAATTAGGTTTATCATTCCCCCCTCTTAAAATAATGTGAACATCTTCATTTCCTGTCGTAGAAAAAATAGCTGAACGCCCAGATTTAGTAACTGATAGAAAATGATGGGGACTCATTGCTGCACCAATAGCATCAATTGCTATTTTAATTGAGCCATCAGTAGCATTTTTAAAACCAATCGGGGAAGAAATTCCTGATGATAATTCCCGGTGCACTTGGCTTTCAGTGGTTCTTGCGCCAATTGCCCCCCATGAAATTAAATCAGCAATATATTGGGGGGTAATTAAATCAAGATATTCTGTTGCGGCAGGAATACCTAAATTATTAAGGTCTAATAATAATTCACGGGCAATATGCAACCCTTTATTAATGTCAAAAGCATTATTAAGGTCTGGATCATTAATCAATCCTTTCCAGCCCACTGTAGTACGTGGCTTCTCAAAATAGACGCGCATAACAATTAATAAATCGTCTTTTAATTCATCCTTTATGATTTTTAAACGTCGCGCATACTCATGTGCCGAGTTAGTGTCATGAATAGAACACGGTCCTGTAATAACTATTAAACGGTCATTATTACCTTCTAAAATAGCATGTAGATCTGCTCTTGTTGTCAATACTGTTTTAGCAGCTGCTTCAGTCAGTGACATATCTGTTTGAAGTGCATGAGGTGAGATAACCTCTTTAATCGCGGTTATTCTTAAGTCATCAGTGTTATATTTACTTTGCATGGTAATTGAACCAGCATTAATGCTGTAAAAATGATAGAGCTAGATATTTTAACTGTTTTGACATGTTGATGGTTATTTAATTTTTTGTTTATGCGTTTTATGTTTACGCCCTTCTTTAATCTCCTTTTCAGTGACAATTTGATCTTTATCCTGATCTAAACGATTAAATAAACGCTCAAGAGCGGCATCTTTTTCTTCATTACTGATTTTTCCATCCTTATTAGCATCAATATTGTTAAATAACTGTGGATATGTCATTTTTTTACGTGAAAACTCATCTTCTGTCAAATGACCATCGTTATTTTTATCAAGTTTTAAAAACTTTCCCTCAACATATTTAATCTTAGGCGCTAAAAACTCTTCTTTACTAACTACGCCATCACCATTGCTATCAAGCCGAGTAAGTTTTGATTTTTTACCGACATTTCTCTGTTTTCGGTGATGTAACTGTAATTCATCCATACTTACAATTCCGTCTTTATCTGCATCCATTCTTTGAAAGCGTTTTTCCATATAACGTTTAAATTCCGTTTTACTGACTTTACCATCCTTATCCACATCAAATTTTTCTAAAAAACCTTTTTTTACTTTAGCTGGTTTTTCTTTTTTTATTTCATCAGCTTGCACAACAGAATGAAGTAAAATAGTTGAGCCTAAAAGAAGACTACTTAAAATGATAGTTTTGTTCATAATAATACCCTATATAATGTTATAAATATTAGATTGCTAAAAATAATGAGCTATTTGCAAGAAAAAGCTTAATTTATGATAATCTTAGTTCCAAATTAGATTTAATGTTAAGACGTTAACTTTTAAGTTAAACACATTAACAAATATTTATTTATCTGGATTATACCGATAAATAATGGTAATTTGTCCTATTGTTTGAATAAGTTCAGCTTTAGTTTTAATACAAATTTGTGTACTGATTTCTTTTCTCTGTTCGCGTTCAGCTCGAATTTTTATCTTAATTAATTCATGAGCAACTAAAGCTCCTTCAATTTCGGTTAATACAGCTTCAGTTAACCCCGATTGACCTATCATGACTACAGGCTTTAATCTATGTGCTTTTGCTCTTAAATTTTTCTTATCCGTAGAATTCACGCATAACCTCTTATTAAAAATGATGTATTATAACAAATAAATATGGCACGAAGCAAAAGCAGCAAGCAATGGCTAAATGAACACTTCAAGGATGAATATGTTAAACAAGCACAAGCACTAGGGTATCGTTCTCGTGCTATTTTTAAATTAATTGAACTTCAGGAAAAAGACCTTTTTATTAAAGCAGGGATGAATGTTATTGATTTGGGCGCAGCTCCTGGTAGCTGGTCTCAATATGTTCGTAAAATTATTGGAAAAAAAAATAAAATTATTGCCTTAGATATTTTAGACATAAAGCCTTTGGATGGGGTTGATTTTATTCAAGGTGATTTTACTGAAAATGCTATATTAGATAAACTTAATAATAAACTTAAGGGCGCTAAAATTAACGTCGTTTTATCTGATATGTCACCTAGCCTGAGTGGAAATAAAACTACCGATCAGGCACGTAGCCTATATTTAGCAGAATTAGCTTTAGATACGGCTATTAATAATTTAGACAAAGGAGGAGCATTTCTGGTAAAAGTTTTTCAAGGAACGGGTTTTGATAATTATCATCAACAAATTAAACCTGTATTTAAATCTGTGGTAATAAGAAAACCGAAAGCCTCCCGAGCAAGAAGCAACGAAGTTTATATTTTAGCTCAAGGCTTTAAATAAATCCATCAGTCCATATATCCTAAAAAACTAATAAATTTAGTCAATTCAGCTAAATTCAACTAATAGTTATTAACTATTAGTTTGATTACTAAAAATCAGGTCATAATTCCTGATATAATTACTCTGTATTTTTTATAACGAGGGTCGTCCCGTAAGGAGCGAGTAACTTGAACAATATGTTTAAAAATTTAATTTTATGGGTTGTCATTGCGGTCGTCTTAATGTCCGTTTTTAATAGTTTTGGCTCACGACCTAATCAAGGGGGTTCATCCCTATCTTATTCTCAATTTATTGATTCTGTTAAATCAGGACAAGTACAACAAGTTATTATTGATGACGATAATGTTATCAAAGGCAGAATGCAAGGAGGTGACAAATTTAAAACTTACGCACCTAATGACCCACATTTAGTTGATGATTTACTTGCAAATGGCGTAGAAATAAAAGCTCGCCCTCCTGAACAAACATCAATGTTAATGCAAATTTTCATTTCTTTTGGGCCTATTTTATTATTAATTGCTGTTTGGATCTTTTTCATGCGTCAAATGCAAGGTGGCGGCATGGGAGGAAAAGGAGGGGCAATGGGTTTTGGTAAAAGTAAAGCGCGAATGCTAGAAGAAGACCAAATTAAAGTCACTTTTGCAGACGTTGCAGGTTGTGATGAGGCAAAAGAAGAAGTCGAAGAAATGGTAGATTTTCTTAAAGACCCTTCAAAATATCAGAAACTAGGAGGGCAAGTTCCTCATGGTGCGTTAATGATTGGTCCTCCTGGAACAGGGAAAACGTTATTAGCAAGAGCGATTGCAGGCGAAGCTAAAGTCCCTTTTTTTACTATTTCAGGGTCTGATTTTGTAGAAATGTTTGTTGGTGTTGGTGCTTCTCGTGTCCGCGATATGTTTGAGCAAGCTAAAAAACATTCACCGTGTATTATTTTTATTGACGAAATTGATGCTGTAGGTCGTCAACGAGGCGCAGGACTCGGTGGCGGTAATGATGAACGTGAACAAACTTTAAATCAATTACTGGTTGAGATGGATGGTTTTGATGGCAATGAGGGTATCATTGTTATTGCCGCAACTAACCGTGCTGATGTTTTAGATAGCGCGTTATTACGCCCAGGTCGTTTTGATCGACAAATTAATGTGGGTTTACCCGATATTAAAGGGCGTGAACAAATCCTTGCGGTACACATGAAAAAACTTCCTCTTGCTGATGATGTTATTCCTAAATATCTCGCTCAAGGGACACCTGGTTTTTCTGGTGCTGATTTGGCTAATTTAGTAAATGAAGCTGCTTTATTTGCTGCGAGAATGAACAAGCGTATAGTTAGTATGGTTGATTTTGAAAGAGCTAAAGATAAAATGATTATGGGGGTTGAAAGACACACCATGGTTATGGATGAGAAAGAAAAGAAAATGACTGCTTATCATGAAGCAGGTCATGCTATTGTGGGTCGCCTTGTTCCAGAACATGATCCTGTTTATAAAATCAGTATTATGCCTCGTGGTCAAGCTTTAGGGGTTACTATGTTTTTACCTGAAAAAGATCAATATAGTGCGAGTAAGCGTAAACTTGATAGTATGATTTCCAGTCTTTATGGAGGACGTATTGCAGAAGACCAAATTTTTGGTTGGGAACAAGTGTCAACAGGGGCTTCAAATGATATAGAACGCGCTACTGAAATTGCTCGTAATATGGTCACAAAATGGGGGTTATCACAACGTTTAGGACCTTTAGCCTATAGCGAAGAAGAAGGTGAGGTCTTTTTAGGTCGTTCTGTAACCCAACATAAATCAGTTGCCGAAGAAACATCACATTCAATTGATGATGAAATTCGTGTTATTATTGATAAAAACTATCAACGCGCTGAAAAAATTCTAAAAGAAAATACTGATATTTTACATACAATGGCAGATGCACTGATGAAATATGAAACCATTGATAAATATCAAATTGAAGATTTAATGAATCGTAAACCAGTTAGAGATCCTCAGGGTTGGGATGATACGCCTACTCCTCCTAATGATGACGATGCTTTAAAAACAGAAACAGTTGAAGATAAAAAAAAACCTAAAGCCTCAATAGGTGGCGCAGCTAAACAAAATTAGCGCGATAATTTTTCTAATTAAGGAGAGCTTAGTCTCTCCTTTTTTTATGCTTTCGAACAAAAAAAATCATGTCAAAAAAATATTTTGGTACCGATGGTATCCGTGGTAGAGTTGGTGATTATCCCATTACTGCTGATTTTTTATTAAAACTAGGTTGGGCAATCGGACGAGTATTTGCCGAAGAAGGTAAAAACTTTGTTCTGGTTGGTAAGGACACCCGTATTTCAGGTTATATGTTTGAATCTGCATTAGAAGCGGGTTTATCAGCCGCAGGGGTTGATACCCATTTATTAGGGCCTATGCCTACTCCAGCTATTGCTTATTTAACCCGCACGCTAAGAGCGCGAGCAGGTATCGTTATTAGTGCCTCACATAATCCTTATTATGATAATGGAGTTAAATTTTTCTCACCCCAAGGCACTAAATTAGCAGATAACTTAGAATATAAAATAGAAAAATATATTGATAGCTCCATTGTTACCGTTGATTCGGCTAAATTGGGTAAAGCTAAACGTATTGAAGATGCGGCAGGGCGTTATATTGAGTTTTGTAAGTCAACCATTCCAAGTACTCTGAGTCTTAAAGGACTTAATGTTGTGGTTGATTGTGCTAACGGAGCAACCTATCATGTTGCCCCTTGTGTGCTTGAAGAATTAGGTGCAAACGTCATCACTATCGGCGTATCGCCGAATGGTTTGAATATTAATCATCTGTGTGGAGCAACTCAGCCTCAAAAACTAGTTGATACTGTTCTTAAAGAAAAAGCAGATTTAGGTATTGCTTTAGATGGTGATGGTGATCGACTCATTATGGTAGATCATAAGGGCGAAATTGTTGATGGTGATGAATTAATTTTTATTATTGCTAAATCAAAATTAGCCCAAGAAAAACAGCCCATGCCAATTATTGGTACATTAATGTCTAATCTAGGCATGGAACATGGTTTAGAAAAACTAGGGCTTTCATTAATCCGAGCGAATGTTGGAGATCGTTATGTTTTAGAAATGTTAAAACAGCATAACGCTTTATTAGGAGGAGAAAGCTCAGGACATATTATTTGTCTAGATAAAACCACGACAGGTGATGGTATTGTTGCCGCTTTACAAATTCTAACAGAAATACAACAAACAGGGCATAATTTACATGAATTAAAACAAGGCATGCAGAAATACCCTCAAGTTTTAATTAATGTTAACGTTGCACGAAAAGTTAATCCCTTAGAAATTCCTGCTATTCAAAAGGCGGTAACCACGGTTGAAAAAGCACTCGGTTATGAAGGACGTATCCTTTTAAGAGCATCAGGGACTGAGCCATTAATTAGGATAATGGTTGAGGGTATGGATGAGAAAAAAGTCAATGATTATGCACAACAATTAGCCGAGGTTGTAAAGAATTCAATTAGTTCTTGAATTACAAAGCATTAGCCTATATCATGGTTGGTTTGATTTTGTCTTGGAGTAAGTAATGCGTCAGTCTCTAATTATGGGAAACTGGAAAATGAATGGTTCAGCCGAAAGTGCTAAATCATTGTGTAATGCAATTATGGAAGGCTTGAATGCCGATGATGCTGGAATTGCTGTCTGTGCGCCTTATGTTTATTTAGCTGATTTGCAGGCATTAACTGTAAATAGCCCATTGTCTATTGGGGCGCAAAATATAGCTGACCAAGAATCAGGTGCTTACACGGGTGAAATCTCAGCATCTATGTTAAAAGAATTTAAGTGTAAATATGCTTTAGTAGGTCATTCAGAGCGTCGTACTTATTACGGTGATACCGATGAGTCAGTTGCCGCGCGTTTTTGTGAAGCACAAAAACAAGGCATTGTTCCTGTTTTATGTATTGGTGAAACCTTAGCGGAACGTGAAGCAAATGAAACCTTTAATGTTATTAATAAACAATTAGATGCTGTCATTGAAAAAGCAGGTATTGACGCTTTAAATAATGCTGTCATTGCTTACGAACCTGTTTGGGCAATTGGAACTGGGGTTACCGCCTCTGATGAACAAGCACAAGAAGTACATAAAGCGATTCGTGAACGTATTGCAGCAAAAAATCAAACTATTGCAGATAAAATCCAAATTTTATATGGTGGAAGTATGAAACCTGCCAATGCAAAAGGGTTATTAGGCATGGCAGATATTGACGGGGGTTTAATTGGAGGAGCTTCATTAGATGCTCAATCCTTTTTAGATATTTATCATTCAGTTTAAAAAATTTTAGGTTTATGTATCAATTAATCATTATTGTTCATGTATTATTAGGGCTTAGTGTTGTAGGGCTTATTTTAATGCAGCAAGGCAAAGGTGCTGATGCAGGTGCTGCATTTGCAGGCGGTGGCTCAGGATCTGTTTTCGGTGCTCAAGGCGCGGCTTCCTTTTTATCACGAGCAACTGCTATTTTAGCCGCTTTATTTTTTATAACCAGTTTAGGATTAGCCGTTTTAAGCGGTTATGAAAATAAACCTGATGATTTAATGGAGCAACCTGAAATTGAACAACCATTAGAAGATGTACCACTAATTGGTGAGAATAAACCAAGTGCTGAAAGTATCCCTGTTATCCAACCTACAGAATCAGTCCCTGTTATTTTAGAGCCTATTGATGAGGCTACTACAGAAACAATCATAAACAAACCACAACAGGTTAACGATAATATCGTTCCTGTTACTAATGCTAACGAAACACTTCAAGTGGAAACAGCAACTATATCTGATGAGTCCATACCTGTAATTGATAATGATATTGCAATTGAAACTACAATAGAGGAAGTTGAAGTAGTCCCTGCTGTTATTGAAACACCAGTAGACCAAGTAACAGAAACAGTTACGCAGCCTTAAAAAACATGAATGTTAGTGCCGCCGATGTGGTGAAATTGGTAGACACGCTACCTTGAGGGGGTAGTGGCGTAAGCTGTGCCGGTTCAAGTCCGGCCATCGGCACCATTATTAATTATAAACCAGTTTAATTGCTGGTTTTTTTAGCATTTTTTATTTTAGAATTGAATCCAAACTACATTTCTATTGTACTAATAGAATTAATTTAAAAATAAAGTTTGACCAATGTAAACTTTATCGTTATTATGGTCAGCTCTTTATAAGGACTGATAGAGAACGGCTAATCATTAGCCGCTTAGAAAGTGTCATAAAATCGGGGTATAGCGCAGTTTGGTAGCGCGCCTGCTTTGGGAGCAGGATGTCGGGAGTTCGAATCTCTCTACCCCGACCAATATGCGTTTGTAGCTCAGCTGGATAGAGCATCGGCCTTCTAAGCCGAGGGTCGCAGGTTCGAGTCCTGCCAAGCGTACCATCCTCTTTAAATCAAACATTCCTCATACGCTATGGTGAGCGTAGCTCAGTTGGTAGAGCCCCGGATTGTGATTCCGGTTGTCGTGGGTTCGAGCCCCATCGTTCACCCCAATATTCTATATATTGACTCATCATTACATTTTTCTTCAAGTTCCTTCCGACTTTTCACGAAATTATTAAAAACAATAATTTAGCCCTATCGCCATAATAAATACTGCGATTAAATTAAAGTTATTAGCAGAAATAGAGGGGTTTTTTATTTCAATGACAGTATTTCTACACGCCCATTGACTTCAATCGCAATTTTTTCTTCTCTTGCTAACCAGCCTATGGCACGGTGTAATTCGTTTATGGAAACCTCTATTTCTTTAGCAATTCTAGAGGGGCTTGCTGATTCATTTTCATCTAAGTAAGCCCATAATTTCCCTGCGACTTTTCCGATTTCTTTTGACATTGTCTTTACCTTTATTTTTTAAATTGAAATCGTTTTTTTAGCTTGTTCTTCATCGGGAAAAACAACGTTAATTTCTAAGGTTTCCCTTTCGCTATCTTGTTCTAAATTTACCGAAACACTTTCTTCGTGAACTTCAAAGTATTTTTGGATAACTTCAAGTAATTCCTGTTTTAACTTTGGAAGATAAGCGGGTTGATTGCGTGATGCACGTTCATGGGCGACTAAAATTTGCAATCGTTCTTTAGCAACAGCCGCAGTCGATGGTTTAGATTTTTTAAAATAATCTAATAAACTCATTATTTATTCCTAAAAAATTTATTAAACAAACCCTTTTTTTCTTTTTCAATAAAACGATGTGGCTTATCATCCCCTAAATAACGGGCTACTATATCCATATAGGCTTGACCTGCATCACTTTTTTCATCAAGTATTACGGGTATTCCTGAGTTAGAGGCATTTAAAACCGATTTCGATTCTGGAATAACACCTAATAAATGCAATGATAATATTTCTTGAACATCATCAACACTGAGCATTTCTTCTAATTCCACTCTTTCAGCTGAATAACGTGAGAGTAATAAATATTCTTTAATGGGGTCACGATTCTCTTCTGCACGAAGTGATTTACTGGCTAAAATTCCCAGCATTCTATCCGCATCTCTGACTGATGAAACTTCAGGGTTAGTGACGATGAAAGCATCATCTGCAAAGTACATCGCATAATGCGCCCCTCGTTCAATGCCTGCGGGGGAGTCACAAATAATATATTTGAAATCTTTGGATAATTCTTCTAAGACGCGTCCAACCCCTTCTTTGGTTAATGCGTCTTTATCACGTGTTTGGGAAGCGGGTAATATAGAGAGCAAACTGCAACGTTTATCACGAATTAAGGTTTGATTTAAAGTGGCCTCTTTATTAATAACGTTAATAAAATCATAAACAACACGTCGTTCACAGCCCATAATTAGGTCGAGGTTGCGTAAACCAACATCGAAATCAATCACAACGGTTTTAAGTCCTTTTTTTGCAAGTCCCATTGCAATTGCAGCACTCGTTGTTGTTTTTCCTACGCCCCCTTTTCCTGATGTAACGACGATGATTCTAGCCAATGTTTTATCCTCTAAAAACTTAAAGTTCTTTAATAATTAATGCGTGTTCTTGCAAAAAAATTTGCACCGATTTGTTGCTCATATTAACATCTAAATCGTCTTGTATCTGATAATTTCCTGCAATTGAAATTAATTGAGCTTGTAAATTTGTACAAAAAATACGGCTCTGAGTATTACCTTCTATACCTGCTAAGGCACGTCCCCTTAAAGGGGCGTAAATATGAATATTTCCTATTGCTAGCACTTCTGCACCTGCGCTTACTTGGGCTAAAATAATTAGATCCCCTTTGGAGTAAACTCGTTGCCCTGAACGAATGGGATGTGTAATTAATTTTGTTTCAATGATTGATACGTTGTTTGATTGCTCATTAGTTTCTGAATTTTTTGTAGTTGTTATTTCGACAGGTTGAGAGGCGAGCTTTAAGTTGTTGATTAATTTAACAGATAAGACAGGAAGACCCATGTTCGCAGCACTTTCATGTTGTTTAGATGTTCCACCCTGAACACCGATGGGAAAAAATTGTAATTTTCGTAAAATTTGAACTAAAGATTCGATGCTAAGATATTGAGTAACGGTTAAGTTTAAATCAATAATCAGTGGGGATTCTTTAAAGAAATCAGGTGCTTGAGATATTTTCTCTATGAGTTCTTTTTTTATTTCAATCAAACTAGCACTATTTAAAACCAGGATAGGAATGTTAAAAGAACTGCTTTTGAATTCTAATGTCGCTTTAGAAACAATATGTAGGGAAGAGGCGGATGCTAACATTTTATGGGTGATGTCTAGTGAAATGTTATGAGGATTCTATCATCACTAACAAAAAAAATCATTGTCTCAAATTAAATAATTTGGTTATTAATTTAGGAAGGGACAAATTTAAGTTACCATTAACTTCGAGTTTCAAGAAAAGATACTGATAATATGGCGTGAAAAAGCTTGTTTTTCACGCCAAATAAAAAATAGCGGTATAATTTTTACACCGCTACTTTCTTGTTTGAGCTACTTATTTTTTTTCGTTACGTTCTTTTACTTCTTTAATGACTTCTTCTGAAATATTTTTAGGACAGGCTAAGTAATGTGAAAATTCCATAGAGAATTGTCCACGTCCCGAAGTCATGGTGCGTAAATCACCAATATAACCAAACATTTCACTTAACGGGACATCCGCTTTAATACGCACCCCTGTAACATTGGCTTCTTGTGATTTAATCATGCCACGACGACGGTTTAAATCACCAATCACATCACCGACATGGTCTTCTGGTGTGAAAACATCTACTTTCATGATAGGTTCAATTAACTGAGGACCCGCTTTGGGTAGTGATTGTCTATAAGCGGCTTTTGCGGCAATTTCAAAGGCAACGGCTGAAGAATCTACCGCATGAAAAGCCCCATCTAATAAAGTAACTTTAAAATCTAGACAAGGAAATCCTGCTAATACCCCTTGGTCAATACTATTTTTAAAGCCTTTTTCAACAGCGGGCCAAAATTCTCTAGGAACGTTTCCGCCTGTCACTTTTGATTCAAATATAAAGCCTGACCCTGGTTCACCTGGCTCAATTTTATACTCAATTTTACCAAATTGCCCCGATCCACCTGATTGTTTTTTATGCGTGTAACTATCTTCAATGGTTTTCGTAATGGTTTCACGGTAGGCTACTTGCGGCTTACCTACTTCAACATCAATACCATGCGTACGTTTTAGAATATCAACTTTAATATCTAAATGTAATTCACCCATGCCTTTAAGAATGGTTTCACCACTATCTTCATCGGTTTCAACACGGAATGAGGGGTCTTCTGCAATCATTTTACCAATGGCAATGCCCATTTTTTCAGATCCCGCTTTATCTTTAGGTGAGACGGCAATGGAGATCACAGGATCTGGGAAAACCATAGGCTCTAACGTTGCAGGAAATTTAGGATCACATAAGGTATGTCCTGTTTGCACATTTTTCATGCCAACAATCGCAATAATATCACCTGCCTGCCCACTATCTAGTTCAATACGCTCATCCGCGTGCATTTCTACCATTCGACCTACACGTTCAGTTTTACCCGTATAGCTATTTAAGATGCTATCGCCTTTATTTAATTTACCTGAATAAATACGAATAAAGGTCAATGCGCCGTAACGATCATCCATAATTTTGAAGGCTAACGCACGGAAAGGTTTTTCAACATCAACTATAGCAAACTTACCTGTTTCTTCACCTTCATCATCGACTTCAGGTTGTGGTTTAACTTCAGTCGGTGAGGGTAGGTAATCAATGACCGCATTTAAGACCAATTGAATCCCCTTATTTTTAAAAGCAGATCCACAATAAGTTGGGAAAAAGTCTAAAGCAATCGTGCCTTTACGAATACAGGCTTTAATAATCGCCATATCAGGCTCTTCGCCATCCAAGTATTTTTCTAATGCATCATCATCTTGTTCCACTGCCATTTCGATGAGTTTTTCACGCCATTCTTCAACGGTATCGACCATATCAGCAGGGACATCTTGAATTTCATAATTCACAGGATCGCCTGAATTATCCCACACCCATGCTTTACGCGTTAATAAATCAACGACCCCTGTAAAATCATCTTCCGTACCAATAGGTAATACCATGACTAAGGGATTTGCGCCGAGAACATCTTGAACTTGCTTAGTCACACGATAAAAATCAGCCCCTAAGCGGTCTAATTTATTAACGAAAATAACACGGGCAACTTCTGAGTCATTAGCATAACGCCAGTTAGTTTCAGATTGAGGTTCAACCCCGCCTGATCCACAAAATACCCCAACGCCGCCATCAAGTACCTTTAATGAACGATACACCTCAATAGTAAAGTCAACGTGTCCTGGGGTATCAATAATATTAAAGCGATGCTCATTCCAAAAACATGAAGTTGCCGCAGATTGAATGGTAATACCACGCTCTTGCTCTTGTTCCATGAAGTCAGTGGTTGCCGCACCATCATGTACTTCACCTAACTTATGAATTTTACCCGTAAGTTTTAAAATACGTTCAGTGGTGGTGGTTTTACCCGCATCAACGTGCGCGAAAATACCAATGTTTCTGTAAAGCGATAAATCTGTCATGGTTCTACTCTAAAAATAGTGCATAAAATAATATTGGGAATGACTGTTCTTTAAAACTTACCTAAACTTACTCACATAAGTTTAATGTTTAATTCTTATCCAATTTCTAGTTTCACTTAGTAAACTAAGCCAGTGCTTGAAAGACAATAAGCTAACCCCGTAGAACCTACGGTTTGAAAGCAAGAAAGACAAGGAACGTTTATATGAAAATCTAGTTTTCAACACCTTTATTTATTATACTTTTAACTAATTATACATAGTTATAGATGAAAATTAAAGAACAGTTGGTAGCTCTTAACTTTAATAGGGAAAGAGGACTTACATAGAAGGTTTATCATCATTCTATAATTTAACCGTCTAATGTACCATAAAATACAAGGTGATGCAGATACTCTTCCAAGAACTTATTTTTTATTTACGCCGCCAAGTGGTTTTGTTACCTGGGGCATCTTCTAGAATAATCCCTTGTTCTTTTAATTCATCACGGATTTTATCTGCTATTGTCCAATCTTTATTTTTCTTAGCATCAATTCGATCTTGAATTAACTGTTCAATTTTTTCAGTGGTTAAATCATTATCAGCTTCAATGCCTTTTAAAAATGTATCGGAATTATCTTGTAAAATACCTAAAACAGACCCTAAATATCGTAATGTTGCGACTAAGGGTTGCGATTTGTGAATATCTGCTTTCGCTTTATTTAACGCTTTAGCAATATCAAATAATACTGATAAGGCAATCGGCGTATTAAAATCATCATCCATCGCCGCATCAAAACGGGCTTTATAACTAACATCAATAGATATATTAACCATTTCAACGCCACGTAAAGCGGTATAAATCCGTGTTAAAGCGGTTTGGGCTTCATCTAATTGTGCATCTGAATAATTTAAAGGACTACGATAATGACTGGAAAGAATGAAAAAACGAATAACTTCTGGGCGATATTTTTTTAAAACTTCACGAACTGTAAAGAAATTACCCAATGATTTAGACATTTTTTCATCATCCACGCGGACAAAGCCATTGTGCATCCAATAGTTGACAAATTTTTCATTAGTTGCCCCTTCCGATTGTGCAATTTCATTTTCATGATGAGGAAACTGTAAATCCATCCCACCGCCATGAATATCAAAATGATTTCCTAGGCAACAAGTAGACATTGCCGAGCATTCAATATGCCAACCAGGACGACCTAAACCCCAAGGAGATTCCCACGCAGGTTCACCCGTTTTCGCCATCTTCCATAAAACAAAATCTAAAGGATTATTTTTAGCCTTATCGACATTAACCCGTTCACCTGCATGAAGTTCATCTAATTTTTTGCCTGATAATTTCCCATAAGTTTTAAATTTATTAATTGCATAAAATATATCGCCATTTGTACCGACATAAGCTAATTGATTGGCAATTAGTTTTTCAATCATTGCAATAATGTCGGCAATAGATTCTGTGGCTTTAGGTTCAATATCAACAGGTAAAACCGCTAATGCGCGTTCATCTTCGTGCATTGCCTCAATAAAACGTGTTGTTAATGCCGTAAAATCTTCGTTATTTTCATTCGCACGTTGAATAATTTTATCGTCAATATCGGTAACATTACGGACATAGGTTAAATCATAACTTGAATAACGAAAATAACGCGCCACGATATCAAAAACCACCATCACCCGTGCATGACCGATATGACAATAATCATAAACGGTCATTCCACAAACATACATCCCTACTTTGCCTGCAACTCTAGGCGTAAAGGTTTCTTTTTTTCGGGTAAGGGTATTGTATATTTTTAGCATGTTAAATAAAGGCTTATAAATGATAGAACCGTTCAATTTACCAAGCTTGAATTTCTCTTTCAAGTAAAAAACCATTAAAATAGAATGTTTGCATCAACTTTGGAGAAATTTATGCGCTATTTAATTTTGGGTTTGATGCTTTTTTCATTCACAACCCTATTAATTGCAAAGGAAAATACGATGTCGATAGAGACGACTAAAGTAAAAGTGACCACTTCATTAGGCGAAATTATTATTGAAGTTGATAATAAAAACGCGCCTGTTTCGGCAGCTAATTTTTTAAATTATGTTAAAGAAGGTTTTTATAATGACACGGTTTTTCATCGGGTGATTCCAGGATTTATGGCACAAGGCGGTGGTTTTGATATAGAGTTCAAAGAAAAGAAATCTCATGCGCCCATTACTAATGAAGCTGATAATGGTTTAAAAAATGATCGTGGAACTTTAGCGATGGCAAGAACAGGCGACCCGCATTCAGCCAGTTCACAGTTTTTTATCAATTATAAAGATAATGGTTTTTTAAATCACAGTGGCAAAACATCTCAAGGCTGGGGTTATGCAGTATTTGCTAAAGTTATTGAAGGGATGAATATTGTTGATGCGATGGAAAAAGTAGCGACAGGTTCAAAAAATGGTCATCAAGATGTACCGAAAGAAAATATTGTCATTGAAAAAGCAGAAGTTGTAGAATAACAAAATTTGGAGTGATAACTTAAATTTTCACTCCATTTTCGCCCTCTTTAAATCATGTCTTTAATAACCTACACCGATAAAACCGTTCTTTTTATTTCTGATCTCCATCTTGCATTGGAAAGACCTGCGATTACCCAGCGTTTTTTAAATTTTCTCAAAACAAAAGCAACAGAAGCCGAGGCACTTTATATTTTAGGTGATTTTTTTGATGTTTGGGTAGGGGATGATGATTTTATGCCGCCAATTAACAAAATTAAAAAGCAGCTTAAACAATTAACGGCTTCTGGAGTAAAAGTTTATTTACAGCGAGGCAATCGGGATTTTTTATTGGGTGAAAAATTTTGCCGACAAACAGGGATTGTGCTGTTAGAGGATTATGCAATAATTAATTTATTCGGGGTGAAAACTTTATTAACACATGGTGATTTATTATGTACGGATGATTTAGCTTACCAAGCTTTTAGAAAAAAATCACATACGCTCGCATGGCAACAAAACGTATTATCTAAGCCCTTATTATTACGATTATTAGTGGCACGTTGGTATCGCTTTCGGAGTTTTTTTCATAAAAAAAATAAATCGCAGCAGATCATGGATGTAAACTTACAGACAGTGATTGAAGTGATGAGTCAACATCAGGTTGCACGATTAATTCATGGGCATACTCATCGCCCAAGGGTTCATGACTTTAAACTAGGGCGTGAGAATGGCCAGCGATTTGTGTTAGCAGAGTGGACTGAGAATGAAGCGAGTATTTTATCTTGGGATCAGCAGGGTTACGAAAAAATAACGTTCTTGTGACCTAATTTTAGCTTTAAACTTAAAGTTATTACGAATAATTAAATGTTCGCCTGTTTCAGTTATCAACTATCAAATACATTTTTTATAATTATTTTTAAAAACTCAACGGAATATAATGATCGACCAATAAAGCGGCAAACATCAACATTAAATAAAGAATCGAAAAACCAAAGGTTTTCATCGCTGTTTTATCATCTTTTCGTTTCATCATTAAAATGGCAAAATATAAAAATATAAAACCCAAGGGTATCGCACTAAAGAGATAAATTAAGTGGCTCATTCCCGTTAAATAAGGTAATAAAGTCACTATAAATAACAAAATGGTATACAGTAAAATTTGTAATCGGGTAAATTCAACCCCATGTGTTACAGGTAACATGGGAATTTCAATTTTTGCATACTCTTCACGTCGTGCAATCGCTAATGCCCAAAAATGCGGCGGTGTCCAAATGAAAACAATTAAAAATAACAATAAAGAAAAAGGGTGAACTTCACCTGTCATCGCACACCAGCCTAAAACAGGAGGGGCTGCACCTGCTGCGCCACCAATGACAATATTTTGTGGGGTCATGCGTTTTAAATAAACAGTGTAAATAATCGCATAACCTATGAGTGATAAAAGGGTTAAAAATGCGGTTAAAATATTCACCATAAACACTAATAACAGCATTGAAATAACACCTAAAATTATTGCAAAAACAATGACATTTTTTGCATTTAATTCTCCCTTAGGTAAAGGACGGTTTTCAGTTCGTGCCATTTTTGCATCAGATTGACGATCAATATAATGATTAATCGCAGCAGCAGAAGCCGCTGCAAGTCCAATGCCTAAGGTGGCATAAATAAAGGTATCAAGCGGTGGAATCCCCTCTACGGCGAGTAACATGCCAACGATAGCGGTAAAAATAATGAGTGCAACCACTTTAGGTTTACATAGTTCTAGGTAATTTTTCCAAGAGAGAATTGTGTTTTTGTATATCATTAGGTTTTAAATCACAAGCGATAATCGTATAAAATACAGCGAACGATTGATTATCAAGAACGTTCAATGCAATCTAACCTTTTATTATTGAGGAAATTATGAAATTTAAATTTTTATTAATGGCGCTTTGCTGTTTACCTTTAGGGGTTAATAGCGCGGAAACTGAAAGTAAGGTTCATGAAAAAATTTTAAAAAATGGCTTAAAAATTCTGGTGAAAGAAGATCGCCGTTCCCCTGTTGTTGTTACCCAAATTTGGTATAAAGTGGGAAGTAGCTATGAGCCTAATGGAATCACAGGTATTTCTCACATGCTTGAACACATGATGTTTAAGGGAACTAAAAAATACCCCGCAGGTGAATTTTCTAAAATTATTGCCGAAAACGGGGGGAATGAAAATGCGTTTACTGGACAAGATTATACCGCTTATTTTCAAACCTTGGAAAAATCAAGGTTGGAAATTAGTTTTAAATTAGAAGCGGATCGAATGCGAAACCTGCATTTATTAAAAGAAGAGTTAGTAAAAGAGTTAGAGGTAGTCACTGAAGAACGCCGGATGCGTACCGATGATAAGCCCCGTTCTAAAACTTATGAGCATTTTATGGCAATGGCTTTTTCTAATAGTCCTTATAAAAACCCTGTTATTGGTTGGCCTAGCGATATTGCAGCCTATAAGGTTGATGATTTGAATGCGTGGTATCAACGTTGGTACGCACCTAATAATGCAACTTTAGTTGTTGTTGGTGATATAGAACCTGAGGCTGTTTTTAGTTTAGCAAGCAAATATTTTTCAGGTTTTAAGGCAGAAGAAATTAAACCTTTAAAACCACAAACGGAAATTGAGCAGCAGGGGGTGCGTAAAATGACCATGAAGTTACCTGCCAAATTGCCTTATTTAATCATGGGGTATAAAGTGCCTGTGTTAAATACTTTAGAGGAGGATACCGAAGCTTATGCTTTGGAAGTTTTAGCAGGTATTTTAGATGGGGGTAATAGTGCGCGTTTAAGCAAACATTTAGTTCGTGGTCAACAAATTGCAGTCTCTGCCAGCGCAGGTTATTCTCTCGCTGCTCGTTTAAAAGATTTATTTACCCTCTCTGGCACACCTGTTGAAGGTAAAACCGTTGAGGAACTTGAGGCGGCAATAAAAGCTGAAATTAAATTATTACAAACAGATTTGGTCAGTAATGATGAATTACAACGTATTAAAGCCCAAGTATTGGCAGGGGCTGTTTATCAACGTGATTCTAATTTTTACCAAGCCATGCTTTTAGGCATGGCGGAAACCGTGGGGATTGGCTGGCAAGAAATAGATCGTTATGTTGATAAGGTGAATAATATTACGGCAAAACAAGTGCGTGATGTCGCGATTAAATATTTAATTGAAGATAAATTATCCATTGCCTATTTAGACCCGCAACCGATTACAGAACAACCCAAACCCGCCTCAATAGCAGGAGCGCGTCATGCCCATTAGATTATTAAGCCTATTTTTATTTATTTTTTCATGTTCAATTCAGGCTGCGGTTAAAATTGAGCATTGGCAAACCTCACAAGGTGTGCCTGTGTATTATGTTAATAATCCTGCATTACCGATGGTTGATATAAAAGTTGTGTTTGATGCGGGAAGTGCCAGAGATAAGGTAAAATACGGTATTGCAGCGTTTACTTCAGGATTATTAGATACAGGCGCGGGTAAGTGGAATGCGGATCAAATTGCTGAACGTTTTGAAAGTGTAGGGGCGCAATTTGGTGTAGGTGCAGGTACAGATAGTGCGTCATTATCATTAAGAACCCTGACAGAGCCTAAACTTTTTGATAAAGCTTTAGCAACAATGCAAGTTATTTTAACGCAGCCTAAGTTTGCTCAAGTTGATTTTGAGCGGGAACAAAAACGGGTTTTAGCAGGATTAAAGCATCGTGAAGAATCCCCAGGAGCTATTGCAGCACTGGCATATGATAAAGCACTTTATGGAGAGCATCCTTATGCTTATCCGAGTTCAGGTTATATTGAAACGGTTTCTAAATTCAAACCGAGTGATAGTAAACAGTTTTATCAAAATTATTATGTCACTGCGAATGCAATGATTGTTATTGTCGGTGCATTAGATAAGCAACAAGCAACGGATACGGCTGAAACTTTAATGGCTAAACTGCCCAAAGGACAAAAACCTACGCCTTTAGCAGATGTTAAATTGCCAGAAAAAGCAACAACGCAATATATTAATTTTCCATCCACACAAACCCATGTGCGGGTTGGTTTTCCTGGTATGGATCGTCACGACAAAGATTATATTGCCCTTTATGTAGGCAATCATATTTTAGGCGGCAGTGGTTTGGTGTCTAAATTATTTAAAGAAGTGCGTGAAAAAAGAGGCTTGGCTTATAGTGCTTATAGCTATTTTTCACCGATGGTTAAAAAAGGCCCTTTTACAATGGGTTTACAGACTAAAAATGAACAAACGCAAGAAGCTTTAAAAGTCTTAAGTACCACCTTAAATACATTTATTGATAACGGGGTAACTGAAGAAGAACTCATTGCCGCTAAGAAAAATATTACAGGCGGTTTTGTATTACGTTTTGATAATAATAGTAAATTAATGAGTTATTTGGGCATGATTGGATTTCATCATTTGCCGCTGGATTATTTAGAAACCTTTCCTCAACGTGTTGAAAAAATTACCGTTGCTGATATTAAGGAAGCCTTTAAACGTCGTGTTCGCCCTGAATTATTACAAACGGTAACCGTAGGGGGAAGTGTTGAGAAAGTTAAAAAATAACTGACTTTTTAAACTGACGATTCATCAAGATATTATTGAATTTTTAGCATTACATCGGAAAAAATATTCCTTATGAATAAAAGAATTTATAACTTTAATTTATTTTAATGAACTCAATAGACCGCTATGCTGTTTTTGGACAGCCGATTAATCACAGTAAATCCCCTCAAATTCATACATTTTTTGCACAGCAAACTAGGCAAAACTTAATTTATCAAGCTAAAGAAGTCGGTGCGGATATTTTTACCGTTTCTGCTAACGAGTTCTTTTCTAAGGGGGGTAAAGGGCTTAACTGTACTGTGCCATTAAAGGAACTTGCCTTTCAATTTGCAGATAAATTAACACCACGGGCGAAATTTGCAAAAGCCGTTAATACGCTGGTTTTACAATCTGATGGTTCTATTCTAGGTGATAATACCGATGGTTGTGGCTTGGTTAGAGATTTAATGATTAACCATCAAATCACTCTTAAAGAGAAACGAATTTTAATTTTAGGAGCAGGAGGTGCATCACGGGGCATTATTGATCCTATTATGCAGCATAGCCCTGAAAAAATAGTCATTGCTAATCGAACGGTCGAAAAATCAATCGCTTTAGCGATAGAATTTCAAGATTTAGGGATGATTAAGGGGTGTGGTTTTAAAGATTTAGTACAACAGCAATTTGACTTAATTTTAAATGCAACCTCTGCTAGTCTGAGTAATCAACTCCCGCCTTTGGTTGATAACCTATTAGCTGAAAATGGGTGTTGTTATGATTTAGCCTATGCTAATGAGCCGACGGCATTTGTACGTTGGGGTCTTGAAAATAAGGCACTTAAAAGCCTAGATGGCTTAGGCATGTTAATTGAACAAGCCGCCGAAGCTTTTTATAGTTGGCGTGGAATACGTCCCAATACAGAAAATATAATCAATTTGTTTCATGAAGGGACTATTTGAGGATAAATTATTCGGCTTTGTTTGTCATTTATCAATAACACCAAGGATATAAATAAGGTTACAATATTGCTTTTTTATTGATTAACAGGATTAGTTTTGACAGTAAAAGTTATTCGTATTGCCACTCGCAAAAGCCCTTTAGCCTTATGGCAAGCTAAACATGTTGCTGCTAAATTAGAAAATGCCTTTCCAGAGCTTAAGACTGAATTAGTCACAATGATGACTCAGGGCGATAAAATATTGGATACGCCACTAGCAAAAATTGGTGGTAAAGGCTTGTTTGTCAAAGAATTAGAACAGGGAATGTTGGCAGGAATTGCTGATATTGCGGTTCATTCAATGAAAGATGTGCCTATTGAATTTCCTCAAGGGTTACATTTAGCCGTTGTTTTAGAACGTGGAGATCCGCGTGATGCGTTTGTGTCTAATCGTTATCGTTCTCTCAATGATTTACCTCAAAATGCCAAAATAGGGACTTGTAGTCTTCGTCGTCAATGCCAACTTAAAGAACAATTTCCTGATGCTAAAATTTTGTCATTACGTGGTAATGTTAATACGCGATTAGCAAAATTAGAGGCGGGTAAGTTTGATGCGATTATTCTAGCTGCAGCGGGTTTAAAGCGTTTAGGCATGGAAAATAAAATTACTCAATGTCTTGATACGACGGTAAGTTTACCTGCGGTAGGGCAGGGAGCAATTGGTATTGAATCACGGAGTAATGATATTGAAATAAATAAATTATTGCACGCTTTGCATGATGAAGAAACAACCCTTCGTCTTAGTGCAGAAAGAGCGATGAATGCACGTTTAAATGGCGGTTGCCAAGTGCCTATCGCAGGTTTTGCAGAAATAAAACAACAACAATTATTTATGCGGGGATTAGTTGGTAGTCCTGATGGCTCTATTATCTACCGTGTTGAGCGGACAGGGCATATTAAAGATGCAGCAGAAATTGGGGTCATGGTTGCTGATGAATTATTGAATCAAGGGGCAGATAAAGTGTTAGTGGCTTTGTATTCTTAGCAAAAAATGAAACAAGGGATGCTTAATGGTTTAAAAATATTAGTTACGCGTCCGCTTCCTCAGGCAAAAAAACTCGCATTGCTTATTGAGCAAGAAGGCGGTGAGGCTGTTATTTTTCCAACCCTTGCAATTAAAGCTCTAAGTAATTCAAATGCTATTATTTCTCAGCTAGAAAAGTTATCAGGCTATGATTGGTTAATTTTTATTAGTGCTAATGCGGTAAATTTCGCACAACAAGCGAATAAGGGTAAAACGAGCTGTTTTAAACCCGTAAAAATTGCAGCGATAGGAAAAGCAACGGCTAAGGCTTTAGAAAATATAGGATTGGCTGTAGATTTAACCCCTGATACTGGTTTTAATAGTGAAGCATTATTATTAATGCCTGAGCTACAGTCTATTGAAGGGCAAAAGGTTTTAATTGTCCGGGGACAAGGTGGACGCGAAACCTTAGCTAAAACGCTTGAACAACGGGGGGCAACAGTTCATTATTTAGAAGTCTATAAACGGTCCCAGCCTAAAACGAATGATGATACCGTTATTATTAATTTATTAAAACAAAAAAAATTAAATGCCATTACGATTACCAGTGGTGATGCATTAAATAATTTAATGTCTTTGTTAGCAGGACGTATAATAGCCCCGTTAATATTGGGCGTACCGCTAATTGTTATTAGCACTCGGATCAAAGAAATAGCGGTGGAAATAGGATTCAAACACGTGCTTGTTAGTGCAAGCCCTGCTGATATAGCAATTATTAAGACAGTGACAACAGTGTGTAACGGGGAAGATTGTGGCGGAAAAAGTAACTGAAAGACAACAAGAAAATGAAACGGTGGTTGAAAAAGTTGCCGTTGTAGAAAATAAAGTTGTAGAGAATAAATCTAAAGCGTGGATTGGGTCGATCATTATTGTATTTCTTATTATTATGTTGGCAGCGGTAGGGGCTTATCTACTGAAACAATTGAATGATACCCAAGAAAATCAAAAGCTTAGAATTGTTAATGAAAATCAACGTATTTCAGAACTGACAACGCAAATTAATAGCATTCAATCAGAACTTGCCTCTACGCAAAAGCAATTAACTTCAGTTAATGAAGATGTTACTGGCACAGATGATGTTTTTAATAAACGTTTAACCGCATTTTCCAAACGGCAAGATGAAAAATTGGAAATAACCCATACCGATTTAAAGCAATCCATTCTAAAATTACAACGGCAATTAGGTAAAACCCGGGGTGATTGGTTAATGGCAGATGCAGAATATTTATTAAGTGTTGCCAATCAAAGACTGCATTTAATGGGTGATTTGAATACAACCAGTGAGGCATTAAAAGCGGCTGATCAACGTTTACGTGAAAGTGGCGATGCGGCGGCATTTAAAGTTCGCGAACAAATTACTAAAGAAATGGGTGCATTAAAAGAAGTTGCTGTTAACGATATAGTGGGCAGTTATGCAAGCTTACAATTATTAATTGATAAAGTGGATGAACTTACTTTAATTTTGCCTTATGCGGCTAAACCTTTAGTTGCCTCCACAGAGATTTATGGACATAAAGAAACGACTAAAAATACACACAGTCTAGTTAATGGCACATTAACACAGCTAGAAGGTTTAATAACCGTTCGTCATAGTGATAAGGAAGTTGATGAAATTTTAACCGTTGAAGAAGCTGAATTGATTAAACAACAATTAGGCATTAAATTGGAAATGGTTAAAATTGCTTTAGTACAGCAAAATAAAACACTTTATGAAGCCAGTGTTACTGATGCACTAAAATGGTTAGATGCGAATTTTACCAGAAATAAAAAAACCAAAAATTTTACTGCAGAATTAAATAAATTAAGTAAATCGCAAGTTTATGCCCAACTTCCTGATATTAGTCTTTCACTAAAAATGTTACGTGATATTACTAAGTTAAGAATAGAAACCGATAAAGCCTTACAGGATGAGGAAAAGGCGGAAATAGAAGTCGTTGCTGTCCCGAATACTACTAAAAAAATAGCAGATGAAGAAATTAAAGACAATAAACAAGAAAAAATCAAAAGAACTGAAAATAAAGATAAAATCACTGAGAAGCCAAAAAAATCTGTAGAAGCCCCGCCTGTTCCAACTAAAACGAACCCTAAGCAATAATATAGAGAGCCTATAATGAAAAAAAAGATTATTTATTTTCTAAGCTTAATT
The DNA here is from genome assembly GCA_030626845.1 of Methylococcaceae bacterium. GTDB lineage: Bacteria > Pseudomonadota > Gammaproteobacteria > Methylococcales > Methylomonadaceae > WTBX01. The sequence continues at coordinate 18,604 of DAOUTG010000013.1, read as the reverse complement.
TTTATTGCAGGAATATTTATCTATTCTGTTTTTGCATGGCTTACAAGTTATGAAAACCCTGGCTATTTATTAATGGGTTTTGGTCATTGGTCACTGGAAATGACAGCGGTCGTTTTTATTAGTATTCAGCTGCTGGGCTTTTTTATTTTTTATGTTATTTTCAGATTGCTGGGTTCACTACTACGTTATCCAAATAAAATGATAACCCGCCGTCAACATAATAAAACGGATCGTTCTCAAAATGCCTTAATTGAAGGGTTAGTTGATTCTGCGGCTGGAAATTGGGTAAATGCTGAAAAAGTATTAATTCGTCATGCATCTAATAGTGGTGCGCCTTTATTACATTATTTAACCGCAGCGCGTGCGGCACAATCTCGGGGCGCGATAGAAAAACGTGATGAATATCTTAAAAAAGCCGCAGATCAAAGTAAGGGCGTTGATATTGCTGTCGGACTGACTCAAGCTGAATTAAATTTATCTGAAAAGCAATTTGGTGATGCGGTAAAAACATTAACTAAATTAAATAGCATTGACCCAACGCATGCGAGTGTTTTGAAATTATTACATCAAGCTTATCGAAGTTTAGGTGATTGGGATGGGATGCGACAATTAATTCCTTCTTTAAATAAAAATAAGGTGTTAATGGAAGAGGAAGTTAAATTACTGGAAACTGAAACTTATACCCGGTTATTAAAACAAGCCGCTGAAAATGCCAAGGTCAGTGAAATTCAACAGCTTTGGACAACGATTCCTTCCCATATTAAAAAACTTAATGAAGTTCGTTCGATTTATTTTTCAGCAATGATTGTTGTTAGTGGTGGAGCTGAAATTGAGACTGCTGTTATTGATGCAATTACTGAAAATTGGAGTGAAACGTTATTAGTTATTTTTGGTAATATCAAGTCAAACCACTACGTTAATCAATTATTAACCGCTGAGAAATGGGTCGCATCGCATCCTGAAAATCCCGTATTATTACGAATGTTAGGGAAAATAAGCCTAAAATGCGATCAATTAGAAAAAGCGGAAGATTATTTATCAAAAAGTATTTCTTTTGAGCCAACGGTTGCCGCCTATCAGCTATTAGGGGATTTGTTTTATAGTAAAGACGATAAGAACAAAGCCAGTGAGTGCTATAAATATGGCTTAGAATTAGCGTCTAAAAAAATTGAGCATAATGTTGAAGGGATTTATTCTGATGCAACATTATAAAAAGTAAAGATACAAATAATATTTTCGATTATTAATTTAAGAATTAACAGGAGTTCAATAGCTTTAGCTATTGGCAAGTTTTGAAATCCCTATCAATAAACAATCGCTAAAGCTATTGGACTCCCGTTATTGTAAGTTAATCATTATATTTCCACATTAAAACATAGTAAAAGAGAACAATGGCGAATCAAGCGCATTCACAAAGCCTTAATTATAAAAGTGCAGGGGTTGATATAGCAGCGGGAAATCAACTCGTTGATAGAATAAAACCTATTGCTGCTAGAACACGTATTCCAGGCGTTATGGCTGGATTAGGCGGGTTTGGCTCTTTATTTGAACTGCCTTTAGATCGTTACGAACAACCTATTTTAGTTTCAGGCACAGATGGTGTTGGGACTAAATTAAAATTAGCAGTCGAATTAAATCGTCACGAGACGATAGGTATTGATTTAGTGGCAATGTGTGTGAATGATATTGTCGTTCAAGGGGCTGAGTCGTTATTCTTTCTGGATTATTTTGCCACAGGCAAATTAGATATTGAAACGGCTGCCTCGGTTATTAAAGGGATTGGTAAAGGCTGTGAATTAGCAGGGGCAGCTTTGGTCGGGGGTGAAACTGCTGAAATGCCAGGGATGTATGCTGAGGGTGAATATGACTTAGCAGGCTTTAGTGTTGGGATTGTTGAAAAATCAAAAATAATTGATGGTAGTCAAGTTAAAGTGGGTGATAAATTAATTGGAATTGCTTCATCTGGAGCGCATTCTAATGGCTATTCGTTGATCCGTAAAGTGATTGAAACTAAAAATATTTCATTGGATGAAACCCTGAATGGTAAATCCTTGGGTGATATTTTATTAGAGCCTACCCGTATTTATGTGAAACCTTTACTCTCTTTACTAGCATCAGTTGATGTTCATGCGCTTGCGCATATTACAGGCGGTGGCATCACTGAAAATTTACCGCGTGTGTTAGCTGATAATTTAGATGCTAATATAAAGCTTAATTCATGGAGTCAGCCTGATGTATTTTCATGGCTACAAACTCAAGGCAATATTTCAGAAGCCGACATGTTAACTACTTTTAATTGTGGTTTGGGGATGATTGTTTGTGTTGCTGCTGAGGACGAGCAGAAGACGCTTAAAACTTTACAACAGCAAGGGGAGACGGTTTTTTCTGTTGGGGAAATTGTAGAAGGTAAAGGACAGGCTAAGGTTAATTATTTTTAAAATAAAAAATATTGTCGTTGCGTAGGGTGGGCTTAGACCACCCTACGCAGCTTGAATTTAATGAAGTTTTAGGTGTTATTTAACTCCTTAATAAATAACCATTTTACGGTCATTTAATTGATTTGAAGTGGTGAAAATAATAATAAAATGAGGAAAAATTATTTATGTGTTGGAGTGGTGAAGCATCAGGTATTTTAGCGGCGGTAGGGTTAGGGACTGCGGTGTATGTTGCGGTAAAAGGGGAATCTAAAGAATTATGGATTCCTTTAACCTATTTTGCATTAATGGAGTTGTTACAAGCGGCAACGTATGCCTATATTGATTTATGTGATAGTCCGAATAATCAGATATTAACCTTGTTTGGGTATTTACATATTGCATTTCAGCCATTTTTTGTCAATATGGTGGCGATGTATTTTGTTCCAGAACCCGTAAAGAAAAAGATAGCAACCACTGTTTATACCATTTCAGCCATGGGTTCTGTGGCCATGTTAGTTAAAATGTTTCCATTTGATTGGGCTGGGTCTTGTAATATTGGCATTGAAGGTTTTTGTGGTACACAAACTTGTTCAGTATCAGGGGCTTGGCATATTGCTTGGCAGATGCCTTTAAATGGTATTATGTCTGAACCTGTTGCGTGGTTATTTGGATTTAACTGGGGATTACACGCCCTCGTTTATATATTAGTTGCTTTTTGTATGCCGCTTATCTATGGTTCTTGGCGGTTTGTAGGCTTTCATTATTTAATTGGCCCTTTAATTTCAGATATTTTAACGGATGATCCTAATGAATATGCCGCAGTTTGGTGTTTATTTTCAATTGCTTTGTGTGTTTCTGTGATTAAAACTCCCATTAGAAAGTATTTGCATGTAGAAAAATGGCCATTTTATCCAAAATATCAAAAGGAATGATAACGTTTAATATTAATAAAAGGTGACAAAATGATTTGTTGCCTGTTTTATTCGTCTGGTTTCTCTTGTAAAACAACACTTAAACCTTCAAAGATAGGTTTGCTAATAAACAAAGCATTTAAGTCACCAAATTGAATATGCGCTTTAAGAAAGGCCTCTGATTTTGTCCAAATATCAAAATTTTCTTTGCTATTCCAGATGAAATGAGAAATGTATAATGAATGAGTTTCATCTGTTTCGCCTCGTAATAAAAACAACCCACGATAGCCTTTCATTTCATTAAGATAACTTTTACGTTTTTTCCAAACCGATTCAAATAATATCTCTTGTCCTAGGGATACTTGAAAACGGGTCATAGCCATATACATGAGTTGAAGCCTGTAAAGCAATTGAAAATAAAAAACTATAGCGTCTTAGTCTTTCACCGTCAACTATTGAGTTTATGCTAAAGCTTTAAAAAAGCAAAAATGCGGTTTTTGATTAGTCCCTGTTTTTTAGATTTAAATTATTGCGTAAAAAATCAGCTTGAATTTAAAATTTTAGCTCTGTATTGAGTCTTTATCCGCATATTCAACCAGTTCCAAATCAAATCCGGACAGACCAATATATTTTTTGTGTGTGCCTAATACTTTCAATTTATGTACCCCTAAATCAACCAAAATTCGTGAACCTGTTCCCGTTGTTCGCCAATCAGCATTAGTTTCAGTTGATTGTGAGTTTATTTTTATACCATTATCTTCCATTTGATATTGATGAATTAGCTCAATTAATGACTGGTTATTTTCTTCTTGCCTAATAATAACCAATACCCCGCGTCCTTCTTCGGCAATTTTTTCCATGGCTTCACGGACAGAAACACTGCAAGGATTACGCTTAGAAGCTAACACCTCATCTAATAAATTACGGGCATGAACACGTACTAAAACTGGCTCATCGGTTAATATATCTCCCATAACCAAGGCTAAGTGTAGATTGTTGTCATTTCTGTCTTGATAAGCTAGCAATCTAAATTCACCAAATTCAGAAGGTAGAGCGCATTCACTAATACGCTCTAAGGTACTTTCATTTTTAATACGATAATGAATTAAATCAGCAATAGTGCCAATTTTTAACTGATGTTTTTGGGAAAATTTTTCTAAATCAGCTCGTCTTGCCATGGTGCCATCCTCATTAAGAATTTCAACAATCACCGCCGCAGGTTCTAGTCCTGCTAGTCGTGCTAAATCACAGCCCGCTTCTGTATGCCCCGCCCTGTTTAATACCCCCCCTGCCTTTGCCATTAAGGGAAAAATATGCCCAGGTTGAACTAAATCATTTGCGGTTGCCGTTTTTGCAACGGCTGCTTGAATCGTTAATGCTCTATCGGCGGCTGAAATTCCTGTCGTTACACCCGTAGCAGCTTCAATGGATACAGTAAAATTTGTTGAGTAAGGGGTTTTATTTTCATCAACCATTAAGGGGAGTTTTAATTGCTGACAACGCGCCCCTGTTAAGGTTAGACAAATTAATCCTCGGCCATAATGTGCCATAAAGTTAACATCTTCAGCACGTACAAATGAGGCTGCCATAATCAAGTCGCCTTCATTTTCACGGTCTTCATCATCCATAATGACAACCATTTTACCTTGTTTTAAATCTTCAATAATTTCTTCAGTTGTGTTCATGTCTCTTTGATAGTATAAATCAGTAGGATAAAATAAAAATACCGTGCATAAAAAAGCCTACACACCCATATATCAAGGTGTGCAGGCTAATATTTAAGCGTTTACTTTTTAAAAATCTGTGGTACCGAGGGTCGGAATCGAACCGACACTCCCGAAGGAACTGGATTTTGAATCCAGCGCGTCTACCAGTTTCACCACCCCGGCACAGAACCAACAATTATAGAGTAATGATTTAAAAAATACTAGTATTTTTTAGGTGAATTAATTTGTATAAGCTGATAACATTCTGTCCTATGAAAAAAAGTGACTTCAATTATCAACTTCCACCGCAACTTATCGCTCAAAAACCATTAGCTAATCGTGGCGATAGTCGTTTACTTTGCATGAATAAAAATACAGGTCAATTAAAGAATAAATTTTTTAATAATTTTCTGAATTTAATTAATCCTAATGATTTATTAGTTTTTAATGATACCAAAGTAATTCCTGCGCGTTTATTTGCTAAAAAACAAACAGGGGGTAAAGTTGAAATCTTAATTGAGCGTATTATTGATGGACATCATGCGATTGCTCACCTTAAAGCCAGCAAATCACCTAAAGCTGGGAGCCTGCTTATTTTAGATGACGGTTTTCATTGTGAAGTTTTGGGACGTGAAGCGGATTTATTTAAACTTCATTTTGAGGGAGAAATGACGCTCTTAACGATATTAGATAAGATTGGACACATCCCGTTGCCCCCTTATATTACGCGTGAAGACGAGGTTTCAGATTTTGAGCGTTATCAAACCGTCTTTGCAAAACAACAAGGGGCTGTTGCAGCGCCTACAGCAGGATTGCATTTTGACAATAAAATGATGCAACAAATTCAGGAAAAAAATATTGCAACTTCTTTTGTGACTTTACATGTCGGTAGTGGGACTTTTCAACCTGTACGGGTTGAAAACTTAGCCGAGCATGTGATGCACAGTGAATATTTTAAAGTGACTGATGCAACGGTTAATGCAATTAAGGCCACTCGCGTTAATGGCGGACGCGTAATTGCTATTGGCACAACAGCCGTCAGAGCCTTAGAGTCTGCATCAAAAGATGACGGTCTTAAGTCAGGTTTTGGGGATACTAATTTATTCATCACCCCAGGCTATGACTTTAAAAGTGTTGATGCCATGCTGACGAATTTTCATTTACCTGAATCAACATTATTAATGCTAATTTCCGCTTTTGCAGGTTATGAAAATGTAATGAGTGCTTATCAACATGCGATAGAACAGCGTTATCGTTTTTTTAGCTATGGCGATGCGATGTTTTTATCGACTAATGAAAAATAGCTTCAAAAGAATAGCCACTAAACTCTAAAATTTCTCGCAAACGTTTTAAGCCATCCATTTGGATTTGTCTAACGCGTTCTCTAGTTACCTCAAGTTCTTTTGCGACTTGTTCCAAAGTAGCATTTTCATAACCACATAAACCATAACGCCGACAAATGACTTCGCGTTGTTTTTCAGATAATTGAAAAACCCAATGGGCAACATTTTTTCTAATCCCCTCTTCTTGTAAAGACTCAGGCGCAGTCTTTTTTTCGTCATCTGCAATAGAGTCAATGATGGAACGTTCAAAATCTTGACTATAAGAAATATCAACTGAGGTTACTCGCTCATTGAGTTTTAAAATTTTGGCGACAGTTTTAACGGGTTTATTAACATGATTAGCAATTTCTTCCATTGTTGGATCACAATTAAATTTTTGGGTTAAAAACCGTTGAGCTTTGAGGTAGACATTCATTTCTTTAACAATATGAATAGGTAATCTAATTGTACGTGTTTGGTTCATAATTGCCCGCTCTATAGTTTGTCTAATCCACCAAGTTGCATAGGTGGAAAAACGAAACCCACGATCAGGGTCAAATTTTTCAACGGCACGTATTAATCCTAAATTTCCTTCTTCGATTAAATCCAACAGGGGTAAGCCACGATTCAAATAACGTCTTGCAATTTTCACCACTAAACGCAAATTACTTTCGATCATGACTTTACGTGCTGCTTGGTCACCATTTAAAGCAAGTTTTCCATAAACCTTTTCTTCATCTGCTGTTAATAGTTTTGATTTTCCAAGCTCATTTAAATAAATACGTGTTGCATCAAAATTGTTGTCTGGTTGTGAATCAATCACGTTTACATCATTTGTTTTAGCTACTTCTGGAATACGTGCTTCAATCGCTTCGACAACATTATCATCCCGACTAAAACTAACGCTTTCAGAAAAAGCCATATTGACGCTATCTGTCATTGCTTCCACTAATTCTACCTTCATATTAACCTCCAAGCTTACTCAGCTCGCTCACCTCTTGGGTAAAAAATACATGGGATTGATTAATTTGCCTGTTCTTCTAATTTCAAATTTTAAAAGGGGTGACTTATATCCAATCTTCCCAAGCTCTGCTATTACTTGACCTTGCCTTACCATTTGCCCACGTTTAACAAACGTGCGTTGATTATTAGCGTAAGAACTCATGTAATAATTATTGTGCTTAATTACTACAAATTTTCCATGTCCATAAATACTGCTATTGACAGCAACAATAATACCCGGAGCTACCGTCTTTACTTTTTGCCCAGTATATCCACTAATTTCAATTCCTCTACGACCTGTTTTGGCAAATGATTTTAATATTTTTCCATCAATCGGCCACTGACAGTAAAACTTTAACATGTTTTTGTTATTATTTGAAATTATTGAAGTTTTTTGTGGATTAAATCGCAAATTTTTAGTAATTATGACTGAGTTGTCTGTTGGATTTAGCTTGCTATGTTTTTGTTTAGTATTAGGAATTTTTAATTTTTGTCCAATATTAACTTGGTTTAGAGCAGAAAGATTATTTGTAGTTGCAATAAGGTGACTAATAACCTTAAAATGACGACTAATTGAATATAAAGTATCCCCTTTTTTGACGATATAATTAACAAAGGTAACTGCTGGTAAGTTCCCTTTTCTTAGTGACACTGGTGGTGAAACAGGGAGAATTGGGGGTGGATTTGATGTTTTCAGTAAAGGTTTTGGCGTATCTTTAAAAAGCTTAAGACTTTGCCCTACACTAATTGCATAGGGAATTTCAATATTATTCCAGTGGGCAATATCTTGATAACGACACCCATGTTTAGCACTAATACTTATTAAAGTATCCCCTGCTTTAACCTGGTAATATTTCGCAGCTTGCTTTGCTTTTAGCGAGTCATAAATCTTTTCAGGGAAATAATCTGGATCTTTTTTACATGCCTGTAGAGATAAAGGCAATAATAACAATAAAAATAGATGTAAGTTTTGGAAAATAGACATTGATTTGAAAACGAGTGTTATTAGTAGCAAAAAGAAAAGTATTTACTTTGAGATTTAAAGTAGAGACTATTTTAAAGTCGTTATTTTTGTAATAAAACTTCTTTTGCTTGATTAATTTCGGCAGCAAGATAATTAGAGCCCCCTCGATCTGGGTGTATTTTTTGCATCAACTTTCGGTGTGCTAAAATAATTTCTTTCTCACTGACACCCACTTTTAAACCTAAAATCTCATAGGCTTTGCTTTTTGTCATTTCAGCTTTAGCGTGGTTGTTTGTCCGTTGTTGAGAAGAATTTTGCTTATGCTTGCCCTTAAATATAGACCATAGTGGCTGAAATTGCGGGAAGAAGCGCAATAAGGCTGGCAAGAGCCGTGCAATCATTGCAATAATAAGTCCTAAAAATGCAAATAGCCCGTTTAATTTTCCTGTCACTGCAAAAAATAATAGCGGAACAACAATCATCCAAAAAGTTATCTTTTTAATATATTTCGCTTGAATTTCAGCAGGGGTTTTTAAAAATAACCATAATAAAAACCATACTAGCGAAATGAGCAGTATAATAAAAAAAATCCTAATCAAGAGTATTTACCTTTAAATGTTTATAATTCATCTTTAAAAACGATTCTCCGTTTTCACTCATTGTTACTATTTATAATTATGTCAGAAAATAAGCATTCAGCCGAAAAAAATCACTCTATCCGTAAAAAAGAATCAGGGTTTTTAGAAAAAATAGGGGCTAAATATTATCAATATATGGCAAAAAAAACGGGGGTTTCTCAAGTTGCCCAAATGTCTATTGATGATTTACCGCCCGATGAAGTTATGTGTTCATTAGCCGCAAATATTACCCATTTTGCCGCTATTATTGCTTTTGGTGTGGGCGCACTAACGACGGTTATTTCTGTTTGGTTTGAATGGAAATACTATGAAAGAATGGATGAAACACTCTATTATTTTTATTATGCTCTGATTGTTATTGCCATGCTGGCAGTGGAAATGGGCGTATTATTCTGGTTGAGCTTAAGAACCGTCCATGGTCTTGCTTGTTTGACAGGACATCATCACGCTAATGATGACGCTTTATTACCAGGAAATGATGCTATTGCCAATATTTTGGCACGAGCCGCCTTAGAGGTTCCTGATCCTGTGGTGCATTATTTAGGTATAGACCCTTTAAAACATGTACCAAAAAATAAATTATTATTTATCAGTTTACTCTACAAAGCCAAAGTCATTTTAAGTGGTTTGGTGGTTAAATTCCTTTTAATTCGTGTCTTCGGTAAAGGTAGCAGTCGTTTAGGGTTTACTTGGATAGCGATTCCAATTACAGGTATTTGGGATGCGTTTGTCATGTTTAAAGTGGCAAAAGAAGCACGGCTACGTTTATTTGGTAATCGTTTAGCCCATCATCTGGCAGATAGTATTATAGCGTCTGAATTGATGAATCATTTATCCCCTAAAGCACAAGAAGGTGCGATTAGAGCAGTAGCAACTACGATGGTGTTATCACAAAATTATCATCCTAATATGTTAATTTTAATGATTAAACTTTGTGAAACGTTTGAAATAGAAAAACATGATAATTATGATGACTGGGAAGATTTTTTAAAAATACTAAATGAAGTTGAAACGCACGAGCGTTATTTTATTCTTGATTTACTCTGTGTTTCAGCCGCTTTTGATGGTAATCTTTCACGGCTTGAGCGTTATCATTTACCGCAAGCTTTTGGAGAATATACTGAGGTTTATATGCAGCGGATGGAACATTTGACCGAAGTCTTGTTAAATGGACATTTACATGCAGCTAAAGCGCTATGTAAACTTGATTTTGAACCAGGTTGATTACACAAAATCTCTGTAGATGACAAAAAATATTATAAGTAATTTATTTTTACAATATTTTTTGTCATCTACAGAGATAGGGGATTTAAGTTTAAAAACTAAACAATTTCTCTTGCTTTAACAAAAGCATCTCTGAAATCAAGATATAAAGGTTTTTTTGTCGTTAGCATGGATTTCAAAAGCCTCTGCTGTAAACGATATTTAATATTACCTACTGCTAAAGAACCTACACCTACAGCACCTTCAACGGCTGCTAATGGAACACCAAAGTCATTTGATTTAATGCCTTCAATCCCTAAAGGAGGAACGGCATTAACATCTCCTGCAACCTTTAATTGTAATGCCTGTTTTAACACTTCCGTGCTTAAAACCTGAATCCCTGCTTTTGCCGTACAAAAAATAATATCTACATCGGAAAGTAGCGCTATTTTTTCCTCTTTATTTCCCGCTTTTGCCCCTTTTAATTGACTATTAAAACGACGGTTATATTCTTTTGCAATATCATCAGCGGTATGAATTGATAAGTGATCAACTAACACAGTATTCGCTCCTGCAAGGGAGGCAATTACACCTGTTGCAATACCCACAGGTCCTGTACCACCAAAAACTAAAGCCTTACAATCTTTTAATGCTTTATTATGTTTAGTTTTAAGTTCTTTCTCTACACAGGCAACTAATGCGGCCGCTGTCGTAAATGCACCACTAGGATCTGCAAAAACGGAAATTTCAAAAGGCGGAATCATCGCATCTTTTGCTGCTTTAAGCATTTCTATGGCCAGTGCCATATCACGCCCACCAATAAAAAGCCCCGTTTTTTTAACCCCTGAAGGTCCTCGTGAAAAGATAGTGTCTTGAGTGAGTCCATAAACACTATCAAGCTTTACATTCGCATAGGGCATTAAAACATCAAAGCCCGCATCAACGGCCATATTGACATCAAATGGACTGTTATTAGGCATTGGGTCAAGCATATGAAGAACACTTCGTTTCACTATTTTTCCTTAGTTATAAAATAAAGTTGTATTATCGCTTAAGTTTTTATTTTAAAGAGTTAATATATTCACGTGCCACTTCAAAAGCATGTTTAAAATGTAAGAAGACAGGCTGATCATTCTCAATCATTCGCTTCAATAAACGGTTTTGAGCTTGATATTTGACATTACCCATAGCTAATGCACCAATACCTACGGCATTACTTTTTGAATGCACAATGGGCTCTCCATTGGCAAAGGGATCAACCCCTGCAATGCCTGCTGGTGGGACAGCATTAGCATCTGCCGCTATTTTCAATTGAGGCGCAGCTGCAATTAATTCGGCACTGAGTAGTTCAATCCCTGCAGCACCTGTTGCCAGAACAATATCAGCCGTTTTAATATACTGATCCTTATCGGTATCAACGCCTGTAGTAATAGCAATTTTCTCTTCACCAAACTCTTCGTTACAAAGCTTTGCAATAGCTTGTGTTTTTTCTGGTTTTCTACCAATTAACCGAACATTAGCCCCTATTTGAGCTAAAATAACAGCGGAGGCTTGCCCGACAGGACCTGTTCCTCCGAGTATTAAAACGTTTTTATCTTCTAAGCTTGTATTAAATTTATCTTTAAGTTTTTTTTCAACGACAGCAACCATGCTTGCAGCTGTTGTAAAAGCACCACTAGGATCTGCAAAAACGGCAACTTCAAAAGGGGGTAACATCGCGTGTTTAGCTGCCTTTAGCATATCCATTGCTTGTTTTGCATCACGCCCACCAATAAAAATCCCCGTTTTTTGTAAACCTTTAGGGCTACGTGAAAAAATAACATCTTGTATTAACCCTGTCATTTCACTTGCTTCGACGTTAGTATAAGGAACAGTTGAAACCCAGCCCGCATCCAATGCCATATTGACATCAAACGGACTTAAATTTTTAGCGGTGGTCAGCATGTGTAGAATAAATGGCTTTTCCATGGTCTCTCCTGAGAGGGTCTTTAGGGCAATGGTAAAATAAATCGTAGATTATACCAAAACTTAGCCCGTTAATTTTTAAAACTCGCTAAATCTGTGTATTATCTTTATTTTTATTAATTTTAAAGAGTTAAATAATGCACAACGTAACGTTGATTAAAGGTGATGGCATTGGCCCATCCATTATGGATGTGGCTGTTAAAGTTATTAATGCTTCTGGGGCTAAGATTAATTGGGAGGAGGCAGAAGCTGGAATGGGTGCGTATGATAAACAGGGTACGCCTATTCCTGAGAAAACTTTAGAGTCTATCGAAAAAAACCGTGTTGCATTTAAAGGCCCTTTAACCACCCCTATTGGCAAAGGTTTTAGAAGTATTAATGTGGCTTTGCGTCAAGAATATGATTTATATGCTAATGTTCGCCCAGCTAAAACTTGGAAAGGCGCGCAAACGCGTTACGATCATGTTGATATTGTTGTCGTTAGAGAAAATACCGAAGGTTTGTATGCGGGTTTAGAACATTATCTAACAAAAGAAAAAGATATTGCTGAAAGTTTAGCGGTAGTCACACGTAAAGGCTCAGAGCGTATTGTTGAGTATGCGTTTAATTATGCTAAAGAAAATGGTCGTAAAAAAGTAACCGCTTGTCATAAAGCTAATATTCTTAAATATACTTCGGGATTATTTTTAGATGTCGCTAAGGAAGTTGCCGCACGTTATCCTGAAATTGAATTTGATGAGAAAATTGTCGATGCCAGTTGTATGCACTTAGTGATGAATCCTGAACAATTTGATGTGATTGTTACAACGAATATGTTTGGTGATATTTTATCTGACTTAACCGCAGGACTTGTTGGCGGTTTAGGTCTGATTCCTGGGGCAAATATTGGTAAAGATGCCGCTCTTTTTGAAGCGGTACATGGAAGTGCGCCTGATATTACAGGAAAAAATATTGCTAACCCAACGGCTGTCATTATGGCAGGTGTGATGATGTTGAATCATTTAGGAGAAATAGAAGCTGCAACAAAGATTCAGCTCGCCGTTGAAAAAATTATTGATGAAAGCCAATTTGTAACCCCTGATTTGAATCCTCAATCTAATACAGGAACAATTGAAATGGGTGAGGCAATTATAGCCGCTATGATATAAAAATCTATAGGGCGGGCTAAGTCCGCCTTATGCTTAAAAGTATTATTCCTCAGATAATAAATCATGATTAAAGCCGCTTGTTTAAATAATAAAAAACCTCTGTTGTATATTACACAAGCCTTATTACTTGCTATCATTTATTTTATTGCAGGTGAGCTAAGTTTTTCGCTTCAAGTCTCTCACCATATTATTACCCTTATTGTCTTTACTGCCGAAGGTTTTGCGCTAGCCGCAGTTATTTTATTTGGCGTTCGTATTGTTCCTGGTATTTTTATCGGTCAACTTTTATTGGGGCTAAATAATAACTTAAGCCTAGAAATTGCGGTTGCTATTGCAATTATTAATAGCTTAGAAGCAATAATAGCATCAGTTTTATTTCATACATTCGATTTGCGTCAACAACTGACAAGAGTTCGAGACATTAGAAATTTATTAATACTCATTTTTTTAGTTCTACAGCCTTTCAGTGCATCTTTTGGAATTTTATTACTCTGGAATGCTGAAATTATTCAAACTTCTGAATTAAAACTTTTGTGGGTTTCTTGGTGGTTTGGCAACGCAATGGGACAAACACTAATAACGCCCCTGTTATTGTCTTTTTTTACCGCGCATGAATCATTAAGAAAGCAACTTTATAATCTATCTTTAACCTTTATTTTAATTACCCCGATTAGTTTATTTATCTTTTCACAAGTAGAATTTAGTGCTATCGTTTTTAGCGTAACCACTATTTTATTGATTCTTATAGCTGTTAATTTAGGGATGAGTTCTGCTACTTTAGCCGCAATTATTTTTGCAATAATGGCTTTATTTTATAGTTATCATGGACAAGGGGCTTTTATTGAAAAAGAACAAATACAAACTGTTGATCTTAATATATTTTTGCTAGGAATGGCGTTATGTAGTCAATTCATCGCCGCTTTTTTCACTGAACGCAAAAAATTAGAAACAAAATTTAAAACCTCTGAACAGCGCTACATTGATATTGTAAACTCCAGTGAAAGCATTGTTTGGGAAGCGGATGCTCAGACTCTTAATATTACTTTTGTTAGCTCCAAAGCTGAACGTCTCTTAGGTTATTCTATTTCAGACTGGTATAAAAGTGGCTTCTGGTTACAACACGTTCACCCTGATGATAAAGCTTGGGTATTGGACTATTGTGTAAATCACACTAAGAAAATGCAGCCCTATGAGCTTGAATATCGTTTTATAGCTAAAAATGACAATATAATTTGGCTGCGTGATATTGTCTCGGTAAGTGTTGAAAATAATCGTCCTTGTTGGTTGCGTGGAATAATGATTGATATTAGCAATCATAAACAGGCAGAAAATGCGTTAAGAATGAGTGAACAACAGTTCAGAACAACCTTTGAACACGCGCCCGTTGGTGTTATTAATCTTTCTTTGGAAGGCAGTTTTTTAGTCGTTAATCAATATTTTTGTACAATGATGGGTTATACGCATGATGAACTTTTGTCGATGAATATTAACCAAATTATTTATTCTAACCCTGATATTTCATCTCAAAACTGGGTTAATGAAACGGCTAATCATATTCCTGTAGAAACTCAATATATTCGCAAAGATGGGAAAATTATTTGGGGAAATGATTCTGTACATTTATTTCATTATTCCAATGGTTTACCTCATTATTTTATTGGAACAATTGAGGATATTACTGAACGTAAATACAATGAGGAGCGGGTTAAACTCAGTCAAACCTATGGGGGAATTGTTACTTGGGAGGCTAATCTACATACTAATCAGCAAACGTGGTCAAAAGAAGCAACTCATCTTTTTAAACTTCCTGAGTTAAATAATGCAAGTTGGGAATATTTCTTAGCCATTATTCATCCAGATGATAGAAAAAAAGTGATGAATAAAATACAGGCTCACCTTTCAAAAAATGAACCCTATGATGTTGAGTACCGAATTATTGATTGTGAACAGAAGATTCGTTGGATACGCTCAGCAGGGCGAGCAGAAAGAGATGCGACAGAAAAGGCTATTTATCTACGAGGCATAGGACAAGATATTACTCAGAGAAAATTAATGGAGCAATCACTGCGTGATAGTAAACAATTAATACAATCTGTTATGGATATTTTACCTATTGGCTTATGGATATTAGATGAAAAAGGACAGATTTTACAGGGAAACCCTGCTGCAAAAAAAATATGGGCGGGAATGCGTTATGTTGGCATGGAAAAATATTATATATATAAAGCTTGGAAAATGGATACTAAAAAACGAGTACAAGCCCATGAATGGGCAGCAGTGCGTGCTATTAATCAGGGGAAATCGACCTTAGACGAAGAGTTAGAAATAGAATGCTTTGATAAAAGTCACAAAATTATTAATAACTCCGTCGTTCCCTTATTTGATGACTATAATAAAGTTAAAGGGGCTATTGTTGTTAATCGTGACATTACCGCAGAAAAAGAAGCTGAAGAGGAATTACAACGTTCAAATACTGATTTGGAGCAATTTGCTTATGCTGTCTCTCATGATATGCGCCAACCCTTACGGATGGTGAGCAGTTATTTGACATTATTAGAGTCTAACTTAGAAAATAAGTTAAATACAGAATCCCAACAATTTCTTAAATTTGCCGTTGATGGGGCAAAACGCATGGATGAAATGATTTTAGCTTTATTGGAATTTTCAAGAGTTGGGCGTAAGAACGAAGGAATGACATTAATTAATAGTCGTGTTGCTTTAGATGAAGCTTTATTATTTCTTGCACCTGAAATTAAAACTAACCAAGCAACAATTAATATAAGCGGTGAATGGATTGAGTTATTTGCAAGTGGAGATGAAATAACGCGCCTTTTACAAAATTTAATGGGTAATGCGCTAAAATACCATCAGCAAAATAAAGCCCCTCAAATTGAAATTTCGACAAAAGTAGTGGGAAATAATTTCCAAGTCGCTGTTTCCGATAATGGAATAGGCATAGACCCTTCACAAATTAAGCGTTTATTTAAAGTTTTTTCACGCTTGCAACCCCGGAGCCATTTTGAAGGAACAGGCGTTGGATTAGCCTTATGCCGTAAAATCGTTGAACATCATGAGGGGAAAATTTGGGTAGAATCTGAAGGTGAGGGGTTAGGAACGGTATTCAAATTTTCACTCCCTATTAAAAAAATAGAATAGTTTAATATAAATGGATCTTATCTGCTTTAAAAAGCAAGTTTTTTCACTCCGAATTACCAACACTTTCTCTTGAAATCTAAAGTAAATACTATGGATCTTTAAAATGATTAATAAAACGCTTGTTTCTTTTGACATTTTATTATTAGAAGATGAACCTTCTGAGGCATATTTATTTAAAACTACTTTCAAAAAAGGTAACGTATTAACACGTTTACATCATGTGATGAACGGTTGTGAGGCGTTGGATTTTTTGCAGCATAAACCCCCTTACAAAAACGTGCCTCGCCCTGATTTAATCGTATCCGATTTTAATATGCCTCATATGAATGGTATTGAATTTTTAATGACTATTAAGGCGAATAAAACTTTAAAAAATATTCCTGTCATCATTTTAAGCACCTCAGACTCAGAAAGTGATATTACCAAAGCTTATGAATTTGGTGCTGCAAGCTATATTACTAAACCTACGGATATAACAGATTTTATAAAGACAATTAATAAATTAGAAGATTATTGGCTTACTTTAGTTCGTTTGCCCATTGGAAAAAAACATGAGCCACGTTGAGACGATTAAAGTTTTACTGATAGAAGATGAGCCAGGTGATGCCGAGTTAGTTAAAATTAGGCTAAAAAACTCTAAGGTCATTTTTTTTCAGTTAACTTGGGTAGAAACATTAACTGATGCAAAAATACAGTTAACTAAACAACGTTTTAATGTCTTATTACTTGATTTATCATTACCTGATTCATCAGGGTTAGAAACTTTAAAAAAAGCGCAAATCATTGCCACAGAAACGCCTATTATTGTTTTAACAGGTCAAAATAATACTGATTTTGCCTTAAAAGCTTTAAAAATAGGGGCGGCAGATTATTTAGTCAAAGGTGATTTTAGTGAAGATAGCTTAATTAGAACCATTCGTTATACCTTGCAACGTACTAAAATGGAAAAGCAGAATCAATTATTAGTTGCCGCACTAAAAGCCACTGCAAATGGTATTATCATTACTGACCGAAAATCTGTTATTAAATGGGCTAATCCTGCCTTTACAAAATTAACAGGATATACTTTAAAAGAAGCTATTGGGAATAAACCTTCTGAGTTACTTAAATCATCTCAGCAAACCAAGCCTTATTATCAGCAAATGTGGCAAACGCTATTAGCAGGCAAACCTTGGCGCGGTGAAATCATTAATCAGCGTAAAGATGGGAGCTTATATAATGAAGAACTAAATATTGCCCCTGTCCTTAATAAAGGAGGTGCTATTGAACATTTTATTGGTATTAAAGAAGATATTAGTCCTCGTAAACGGATGGAAGAAAAACTAAAAATACTCGCTAATACAGATCCTTTAACAGGACTCTTTAATCGGCGCGTTTTTTTAGAGCGTTTAGAAGAAGAAACAGAACGCTTGAATCGTTCCGAGAAACATTGCGCTACATTGTTAATGTTAGACTTAGACTTTTTCAAACAGGTTAATGATAATTATGGTCATGCGACGGGTGATAAAGTATTGTGCTCTTTTGCAAAAATCTTAACAACGAGATTACGTTCTATAGATTTGGCAGCTCGCTTGGGCGGAGAAGAATTTGCTATTTTACTTCCATCGACAACGACAAAAGGTGCTTTAATTATTGCCGAACGCTTACGCTTAAACGTTGCTAATAATTCAGTTGAACATCGAAACTACAAAGTTAAATTTACCGTGAGCATAGGCATTGCTGAATTATCAAAAAAAGACAATGATTATGAAGATGTATTACATAGAGCTGATGCAGCCCTTTATACGGCTAAAGATAAAGGGCGTAATCAAAGCTGTTTATTTAGCCCAATTCAAAAGCGTAATTAAAGCACGGGAGTCCAAAACATGTTTTGGATTCCAATAAATTTGTCTCGTTCCCAAGCTCCAGCTTGGGAATGCCTACCCTCAAGCTCTGCTTGAAGTTTTAATTCAACAAAACAATTGGCAATAAAGATTCTTCTCTCATATAATCCCTCGCACTCGAATAACGCCAGTGTTCAGGAAGATCAACACTGCAATTGTGAGTGATACTCGGTGGGAATGCTGCTTAAAGCTGCCTTACCGAATCTTTTAAGTAAAGAGTTAAAGTGAGTAATATTATCAACATTTTCAACCACCTTGGGCTTTTGATCCCAAGGACGGATATCAGGCT
>DAOUTG010000068.1 GCA_030626845.1 Methylococcaceae bacterium | reverse complement strand
CCGCAACCAAACTTGGCACGCTTGCCGCGCAGATTGGACAAATTTTAGGTGTCTAAACCTCTCTTTCCACTTTTCTATTGCTCGATCCCAAACTTTGTTTGGTTTATCATTATGATGGTCAACATTACTAAGAAATGAGCATGAAATAACTTGAGCAACAACGGCTTCACCTTAACTTGTCTGGCCTTAAGTTGGTAGCTGAAATAGGTGGCTTCTTTGTATTATTGTCTCGTTCCCAAGCTCCAGCTTGGGAATGCCTACCCTCAAGCTCTGCTTGACGAGTGCTATTCATAACAACTCTGTGGAACGCGGTTATATAGATTTTCCTGAACATTGCCGTTATTTAAGTGTGAGCCGTTAGCGATGGGCGTTCTATGCCGAGGAGATTAAAAAATATCAAGAATGATATTCATTTTATAGCCTATAATTAATGCTTTATAATTAATGCTTTATAATCTAACTTATTGGTATTGATATGAGTATAGATTAAAAGGGGCTATTATTAGCCCTATTTTCCTCTACTGTTAAGGTTTGAAAAGAATCAGGATGATGTAAGTTAAAATCTCTCACATGTTGGCGTACTTTTGGATCAAAACCTTCTTCTCTAACCTTCGCAATGAATGTTTTAAAATGTGTACTTTGTTTAATTTCAGTAGAATTTCCTACCCGTTCCAACTGATAATCAGCCACAATTTTACCCCCTCGATTGGCTTTATTATCTTCACCACGATCATCACTATAATATTGTGATAAGACTAATAAACGACTCCCTACAAAACAAGCTTCCTCTAAATCATGGGTAATAAAAAATACCGTTAACTTTTCAGTTTCCCATAAATCCAATAAAAATAATTGCAAATCTTCACGCGTATCAGGATCTAATGCACCAAAAGGTTCATCCATTAATAAAACAGGGGGTTTCATAATTAATGCTTGAGCAATAGCCGCTCGTTGTTGCATTCCTCCCGACAGTTCATGAGGATATTTATTAATCGCATCAGTTAACCTCACCCGTTCCAAATAATCCATGGCTTCATCTAACCAATCTTTACGATTTGTCCAAGGCAGCCACCAATGTTCCTTAGTTAATCGTTTTCCTAATAATACATTATTTAAAACTGTTAAATGCGGAAATAATGAATAACGTTGAAAAACAATCCCTCGATTAGGTTGAGGGAAACCTACGGGTTGACCTTCTATAAAAACATCACCTATTGTTGGCGTTTCTTGCCCTAATATTAAACGTAATAGCGTTGATTTTCCACAACCACTAGGACCTACTAAAGCACATAGTTCACCTGCTGAAACAGATAAATCAATATTATCAAGGACTCTTTTTTCACCATAATGTTTTTCAATATTTTCCAAATGAATTTTATTGGTTTTAGTAATATCCATCATTCTGATTTTACCTCATACCAAGGAAATAATCGCTGTTTTAATTGACGTAATAAGAAATCAAAACAAAATCCCAATAAAGTAATCCACAACACATAGGGAATAATAATATCCATCGCTAAATAACGCCTGACTAAAAATATTCTGTAGCCTAATCCATCGGTTGATGCAATCGCTTCTGAGGCAATTAAAAATAACCAAGCACTACCGAGAATAAGACGGGTTGAATTAATGGCACTCGGAAAAATTTGAGGTAATACAATACGATAACTAATTGCTGCAGACGATGCCCCTAAAGTGAGCGCTTTAACAATTTGTTGTTGAGGGATTTGTTTAACTGCTAAAAAAATATCTCGAGTTAAAATCGGAAATGTACCCATAAAAATTAAGGCAACTTTAGCCACTTCTCCTACACCTAGACTGATAAAAAGAATAGGTAAAATAGCTAACGGGGGTACCATTGAAAGAAATACAATAAAGGAAGAGAACAACGCATCAACACCCCGATACAAGCCCATATAAAGTCCAAAAATTAAAGCAGACAATAAAGCAAGAGTCACCCCGTAAAAAAGGCGCGTTAAACTGGAAAAGGTATCTTTCCACAACAAAATATCGCCTGTGCGTTTATCTTCTTCAAAAGCAACATGGTTAATTCCCTTTAGCATACTGGAAATACTAGGCAATAATTTATCTTGAGGGTTATCTATTAGGCGTAAATGTGAAGCATACAAATAGAGGCTTATTAAAAGTATGAAAGGGATTAACATTAAAATACGTTTAATAAGTTTCGGTGGTTTTGCATGTAAACCGAAAATTAAAGGCAAGTTCAAAACGGTAACTCCTTTTGATTAGTTAGGTAATTCGAGGTTTTGATGTTAAAAAACTTATAAAATTGGCAAGAGTAAATAATAACAACACTCAAAGTGTATAGTCCAGCCTTATGTTTATAAACTATGAATCAATAGTGGTTATCAGATAAAGAATATTAAAATTAGTAATTAGAGAAATAAGATTTTTAAAATTACGATAGAATAGTATCTTATTCTTTCAATCTTTTAAAATTTAATACGTTACTTATTTGACTATGGATAAACTGAAAATCACAGGCGGCACACAACTTTCAGGAGAGCTTAGAATCTCTGGTGCTAAAAATGCTGCATTGCCTATTCTTGCGGCAACCTTACTTGCCGATACCCCTGTTAATATTGGTAATATCCCTCATTTACGCGATATTACTACGACCATGGAATTACTGGGACAAATGGGGGTAAAGCTGATGATTGATGAAAAAATAAATGTCGAAGTAGATGCCTCTCAGATAGACCGTTTTGAAGCCCCTTATGATTTAGTAAAAACAATGCGCGCCTCAATTTTGGTTTTAGGACCTTTATTGTCACGTTTTGGTGAAGCGCATGTATCATTACCTGGCGGCTGCGCTATTGGCTCTCGTCCTGTCGATATTCATTTAGACGCACTGGAGAAAATGGGTGCGAAAATTATTGTTGAAAATGGCTATATTCATGCCAGCGTTAAACGCTTAAAAGGTTGTCATTTAGTGCTTGATTTAATTACGGTAACAGGCACTGAAAATATTTTAATGGCAGCAACCTTAGCATCAGGGGTAACGATTATTGAAAATGCCGCTAAAGAACCTGAAGTAACAGATCTTGCTCATTTTTTAAATAAATTAGGGGCGAAGATTACAGGAATAGGGACAGATATTCTAACCATTGAAGGCGTTGACCGCTTAGGGGTTGAAAATCTCCATTATAATATTTTACCTGATCGGATTGAAACAGGGACTTATTTAATTGCAGCGGCCATTACAGGCGGGTATGTTAAATTAAAAAATACTGATGCCTCTTTGTTGGATGCTGTTTTAGAAAAATTACGTGAAGCAGGTGCAAAGATAATGATTGGTGATGACTGGATTTCTTTGGATATGCGAGGTAAAAAACCTAAAGCTGTTTCAGTAAGAACCTCGCCTTATCCTGCTTTTCCTACGGATATGCAGGCACAATTCACCGCTTTAAATTTAATTGCCGAAGGCGTTGGTATCGTCACTGAAACCGTCTTTGAAAATCGTTTTATGCACATTCAAGAAATGCAGCGAATGGGGGCTAATTTACGCATTGAATCTAATACCGTTATTTGTACAGGGGTTGATAAACTCATGGGTGCGCCTGTGATGGCAACCGATCTTCGTGCTTCTGCAAGCTTAGTGCTTGCCGCTTTAGTTGCTGAAGGAGAGACCTTAGTTGACCGTATTTATCATATTGATCGTGGCTATGACCATATTGAAGAAAAACTTTCCCAGTTAGGCGCGACTATTCGCCGTATTCCTTCCGAGGGTTAAATTATGTTAACTATTGCCGTTTCCAAAGGACGTATTTATAAAGATGCGCTGCCTTTATTAGCAGCAGCAGGGATTATCCCGATTGATGACCCTAAAACATCGCGTAAACTTATTTTAAGAACGACACAAAATGATATCCGCTTAGTGATTATTCGGGCAACCGATGTTCCAACTTTTGTTGAATATGGCGCGGCAGATTTGGGAATTGCGGGCAAAGATGTCTTATTAGAACATGGGGCAGAAGGTCTTTATGAACCACTAGATTTAGGCATTGCCCGTTGTCGTATGATGACCGCAGGGTATGTTGATGCGCCGCCTTTAGGACGGCGTGTTAGAGTGGCCA
Organism: Methylococcaceae bacterium; assembly: GCA_030626845.1. Taxonomy (GTDB): domain Bacteria; phylum Pseudomonadota; class Gammaproteobacteria; order Methylococcales; family Methylomonadaceae; genus WTBX01. The sequence continues at coordinate 10,794 of DAOUTG010000068.1, read as the reverse complement.
CTAAATATGTTAAAACGGCAAAACGTTATTTTGCAAGTTTAGGCATTCAGGCTGAAATTATAAAACTTTATGGGGCAATGGAGCTTGCGCCTTTAGTGGGATTAGCTGATTGTATTGTTGATTTAGTTGAAACGGGCAATACTTTAAAAGCTAATGGTCTTGAACCTAAAGAACTTATTTGTGAAATAAGTTCACGATTAGTAGTTAATAAAGCGTCCATGAAAATGAAGCATCAAATGATTCAGCCTTTAATTGACCAGTTTGAAATCACTCTAAAAATGGTAACATTATGAATGATTTGCAAATAACTCATCTTGATACAACGGATAATCGTTTTACAACAAATTTAAAGAACTTATTAGCTTGGGATAGCGCGGATGATTTAGAAATTCATCAGCAAGTTTTAGAGATCATTGCCACCGTACGCAATCAAGGCGATGATGCCGTTATTCGCTATACCAATCAATTTGACCATTGTGAATTTAAAGCAGCCGTTCAATTAGAATTATCTAAAGCTATTTTAAAACAAGCTTGGAACAAGCTGCCAAAAGCAGAAGCACAAGCCTTACAAACAGCGGCAGATCGTATTTCTTCTTATGCTGAACATCAAAAATTAGAAAGCTGGAATTATAAAGAAAATAATGGCACATTATTAGGTCAAAAAATAACTGCCCTCGATAAAGTAGGGCTTTATGTTCCTGGGGGAAAGGCCGCCTATCCCTCTTCTGTCTTAATGAATGCGATTCCTGCAAAAGTTGCAGGGGTTAATGCGTTAATTATGGTTGTACCAACGCCCAAGGGTGAAACCAATGCTTTAGTATTAGCTGCTGCTTATTTAGCAGGGGTAGATCGAATTTTTACAATAGGAGGGGCGCAAGCGATTGCGGCATTAGCCTATGGAACTGAAACTATTCCCGCTGTAGATAAAATCGTAGGGCCTGGAAATATTTATGTGGCAACCGCTAAAAAATTAGTGTTTGGTCAAGTCGGTATTGACATGATTGCAGGGCCATCAGAAATATTAATTGTTTGCGATGGTCAAACGAATCCTGATTGGATTGCAATGGATTTATTCTCACAAGCAGAACATGATGAACAAGCCCAAGCTATTTTAATTTCAGATGATGCTGATTTTCTTAAGGCAGTTGAGGAAAGTATGCGTAAATTATTACCCACGATGGAAAGACAAGACATTATTCGTACTTCGCTGAATAATCGGGGGGCATTCATTAAAGTTGCTAATTTAGAGGAAGCCGCGACCGTTGTTAATAGTATTGCACCTGAACACTTGGAATTATCTGTTGACCACCCTGAAGAATTATGTGCCAAAATTCATAATGCAGGGGCAATTTTTATGGGACGTTATACCGCAGAAGCCTTAGGCGATTATTGTGCAGGGCCTAATCATGTTTTACCTACCTCTAGCACCGCTCGTTATTCTTCTCCTCTTGGCGTTTATGACTTTCAAAAACGTACTAGCTTAATTAATTGTTCAAAAAAAGGCGCGAGTGAATTAGCTAAAGTTGCCTCTATTTTAGCACGAGGTGAAAGTTTGACCGCTCATGCACGTTCTGCTGAGTATCGGATTTAAGCGTTAATGAAAGACTCATTTTTTAATACCATTCAAATTTCTAACTTTAAATCGCTTAAAGATGTGACTTTAAAGGATTGTAAACGGATTAATTTATTAATCGGTAAGCCAAATGTTGGAAAGTCTAATATTTTAGAGGCACTTGGTTTATTTTCTTTACCTTATCTTAAATATAATAAAAGTAAGAAATTAACTCAGTTTATAAGATTAGAAAATCTTACTGAATTGTTTTTTGATGGTGATAAAGATACTAAAATAGAAATTCATGCAGGACGTTATTTCTGCACTATTGAATTTTTAAATGATTATACTGCTTTTAATATTACATCATATAATTCTACTTTTGATGCAAAGCTACACAATGACTTAAATTTAAAAATACCTTCTAAAAGCAGTTTAATTTCACACATTAAATATTATAAATATTCTAACAACCCTAATTTATCTAAATCTGATTATAACGAAATCTTCAATGCGTCATTAATTCCCCCATTAGGGAATAATTTATTAGATGTTCTCGAAAATGAGGAATTAAAAAAAGAAATTGATTCTTTATTTTTTGAATACAACTTAAAGCTTGTATTTGATAAAGCGAGTAATTCAATAAAGTTTATGAAAAGACTGAGTAATGATGATATTTTTTTACTTCCTTACAATTCAATAGCGGATACATTACAAAGAGTCATATTTTATAAAGCGGCAATCGATTCTAATGAAAATTAAATTTTATTATTTGAAGAACCTGAAGCACATTGCTTTCCGCCTTATATTGCTCATTTCACGCAAGAAGTTATTAATGCAAAAACCAATCAATTTTTTATTGCAACGCATAGCCCTTATGTTTTAAATGATTTTTTAGAAGACAAAGAAACTCGTAATGAATTAGCTATCTTTTTCGCTGATTTCAAAGAGGGACAAACTGTGATTAATCGACTTACGGACGAGGAACTAGAAGAAGTTTATGATTATGGAATAGATGTATTTTTTAACTATGAACGCTTTACACGTTAATAATGGATAATCATATTCTTCCTGAATGTTATCTTGATACAAATTTAATAGAAACTTTAGTTCCTCCTGAGAATAAAAAAGAAGGTTATAACCATCAAAAAGGTTGTAATGAAGTGATTAGAATTATGCAGAAAAAGTTTATAGAGAAATTTGCACTGGGTATTTTAGATATGGATAAAGATTCACCCGATAAACTCCAAAAAAAACAATTTTATTTTATAGATGAAAAATATAGCGTAAAACTTTACAAACATCAATCAGAAAATCATTATTTACTACTGCATCCGCCGATTGAAAAATGGCTTATTATAGAAGCTGAACAAGTGAATTTATCATTAAAATATTACAGCTTACCAAGTAATTTAAATGCGCTAAAAAAACAATCAAAACCTGCGACCAGCAAAAATAACCCTCGATTTAAAACCATATTTGAAGAACTAAAAAGACAAAATGCTAACGGCATCACACAGTTATTTAACTGGACAGATTATTTGATGAAGAATCCTAACAATGCAGACGAAACTCACTTAAAAAATATAGGCAACACACCGTGAACGAACAACAAGATTTGTTATTTGAACTAGGCTGCGAAGAACTTCCGCCTAAAAACTTACTCACTTTAAGCAACGCTTTATTAAATAACATGCTCAAAGGTTTGGATGATGCTGGCTTGAGTTATCAAAACTCTATAAGTTTTTCACCTGAACATCCAAACATTAGTTTTTCTCTATTTTTACAAAGCATTCTGAAACCGCGATTTTAATCGCGGATGGCCTACGAACGATAAACGCTTTTCCGCGACTAAAAACGTTAAAAACCATGCTCATTATTAGGTGAAAATTTTATTGTAATCATCCGTAATGCAATTAATGCAGAAACCATGAAAACCCCTAAAAACACTTGGTTTATATTATAGTCCCTGTACCATAAACTGACCAACTCCCCAATCATAATAACTAAAACTACATCTAAAATGAGCGTCACTTTAACTCGGCCAATCAATAAATAAGATTGAAACACCCTAATTAACTCCAGTAAGGCCAAAATAATAACCACATCTTTAATCATCGTTTCAGCACCATGAGACCAGCTATCTAACAACCAAAAATGGTATAGGTTTTTAAGTATTAAAATAAAGCCTACAAACACCCAAAAATAGATAGAGATCATTAATAGCCCAACTAAAAGACTGATAATAGATGAATGCCATTGATTATCAAATATAAATAATTTAAAACGATTAACTTTATTTTCCATTCAAAAAACCTAAAAATAAAGAAAAGATTACAACATCTTTGTTTCATTTCCATGACAAAGAAAGAGACTACAAAGAGTTTTTTTATTTCAGGGAGCTGTCATTAGATCTTCATATTCATTTGATAAACTAAAAACACCCAATTACAACATGGCATTATTATTGCTTGTATATTTTAGGTGAGTTAAGTATTTTATTGTAAACGAATTTAAAAATAAAAACTTTTACTTAGGTATTTATCAGTTTTTTAAATAATTTCAAGACTTATAAAAAACAACATACCTTAAAAGTATTTTTCACTTTGAATAAGGAAAAAATATTATGTTAAAAAATAACCCCAAAGAGATAGATGCGGTTATCCGTTATATCTATATCAATGAAGCTATTTTCATCGGTTTAATTGTTTTATGTTTTATCGGTGAAATCTTAACGGAAGTTTCAGAAAGAATTGGCTTGTTTTATTGGCTAATGATGTTACCCGTTTTTTTTACCAGTTCTCTTATTAGTGAAAAGATAAAAAGCCTTAAACGAGGCTACCAAACAGAACATGCGTTAAAGTACCTTTTTATTTATTGGGGAACCGCCCTTATCGCCGTCTTATTAGTCATGTTAATTTGGCATGCCGGCACTATTACACCAGAATCAAGCGCTATCTTCATTCATATCATCTTTGCACAAACATTATCATTAAGTGGGGTTGTATTAGGGCGACGTTTTTATTTGATAGGTATTTTTTTATTTATGACCGCCGCTGAAACTATTTTTTCAGAAGCAGGGTTTGGTTTTTCGTTGTTATTATTTATTCCTATTATATGGTTTGGATTAAAACTAAAAAAACGCTATATACATGCTTTTTTAAAACGAAAACATAATTTAGATTATGAAAACTATGGCGAACATGTAAAATAGGCCTTAGCTAATCAACTTGATTACTCACTTAAGACAGGACATCATCACTAGAGTCTAATTGCTTTAACTATTACTGTAACGGCTTAATCTCAAAGATCACCAATAGCTAAATTATTGATTTCCAGTTTTAGAAGAAGAGGTTTTACTTTATAAGGATATTTCTCGACATAGTTCAACACGGCGGACGATAACATGTTTTATTGCCGCTATTATTATTGCTATTTCCATTGAAGCGTTATTAATGGTGTTTAAATCTGCCCTTCATGGTGAGGGAGAGCATATTATTGGAGCCGTTTGGATTATTTTAGCTGCGGGTACACTGCTATTAAGTTTAGCCGTTTATATTTATTTAGGCAGTAAGGCTGAGACGTTATTGATTGAGTACCGAAATCAAAATAAAAAAAATATTTTGATTAATGCGATAAGTCGAGTGTGTCTCGGGGTGTTTTTTAAACCAAGTTATGTTCATTCATCGCCATAAATATTGTCAGTGACATGCAATATCAAAATATCAAGCAAATATCAAGGGCTTGAATATCAATTTTCAACAACTCTGACCCCAATGCCAGTAACTTAAGGTAATGTATTAATATTTATACATTTTTTAGTTAAAACAAAAGATTTTGTAGCTATTTGTAGTAGTTTCAGGGGGAGAAACCGTTAAAATTTAATTTTTCTAATTTTTATGGTTAAATACCCCTTATAAATCAATTAACTATACTAAGTTACTGGCATTGGCTTTGACCCCCTTGATTCATGACCCCTTGACTCAGGACTAAACAAAGCAATTTTAGATTAAGAGTGGTCTATGTTTATTGATATGTTAACATAAAGATAGCTTGTGTAGTGAGGGGTGCTGTGTAATGCCGCCACCAGTAAGAACACCTATATAAATAGGAATCCCCGTCACTTTAGGGTGGGGAGGATGTCAAATTTAGAATTGCTGAAAAGAATGCTGTTTTTAATCAGTCTTCAATTTTAGATGCTAAAATAGCCCCCTTTTTTATTAAAACGCTAACTTCTCTAAATTTATGTCTGCTCATCTGAAACTTGACCCCTCTGCTTTAAAACTCAACGTTACATTAACTGCTAATGATTTTGAGCAGTCTATTGATAAACAACAGGGTATTTTAGGTCAACAACGCGCTCAAAAAGCGTTGAAATTTGGCGTTGCAATGACAAATCCTGGTTACAATATTTTTGTAATGGGACAACCCAGTACCGGGCGGTTATCTATGATTACCAATGCCTTAAATGAACAAGCACAGCGACAACCTACGCCGCCCTCTTACGCTTATGTTGATAATTTCACCAAACCGCGTGAGCCTATTACGATTAAACTCCCCTCAGGTTATGGTGAGATTTTTAGTAAAGATATTGAAACCCTGATTGATAATTTATTAGCAACCTTTCCAGCCGCTTTTGAAAGCCCCATGTATCAACAGAAAAAAAGTGCGATAGAGCGTAGTTTTAACCAGCGTTATAGTCGTGCCATTGATAAAGTTGATAAAAAATCTCGAACACTTAATGTAGCCTTATATCGTGAAGGTGATGGGATTACTTTTTTACCGATACGTAAAGATAAGTTACTTGAAGATGATGAGTTTGCTTTGTTACCTCAAGCTGATCGCAAGGAATTTCATCAGCATGTGGCTGAGTTGGAAGAATATTTAAGTGAAACTTTACTTGAATTACCGCAATGGCGTAGAGCGATGGTTGAAGAAATTAAGCAATTGGATAATGAGACGATTGATTATGCGGTTGCGCCATTGTTAGATGAGTTAAATAAAAAATATCAAAATATTGATGATGTGATTAGTTTTTTAGCAGAAATTAAAATAAATTTAACCCATACAATTACTGATTATTTAATGCCTTCGCGTACTTCGGAAGAAAATGATTCAACCACCAGACGACTTATTTTAACTGAACAATACGCGCCTAATATTATTGTTGATTATCCTAAAGAGACGGGGGCACCCGTAGTTTATGAATCACATCCAACCTATCAAGATTTATTTGGTCGTATTGAATATGTGAGTGACCAAGGAACATTAGTCACCACTTATCGGCGTATTTGTGCAGGCTCTTTACATCGAGCTAATGGGGGGTATTTGATATTGGATGCAGAAGAAGTTTTAACTTATCCTTTTGTTTGGGAAGGTCTTAAACGTGCTTTACAATCAGGCTTAATTGAAATTGAAACGCCTTATTCTGAATTTGGAATTAATACCATTACACTAAAGCCTGAAGTTATTCCTTTAAATATAAAAATCATTCTTTTTGGTTCACGTGAGATGTATTATTTGCTGGAAGAAATGGATAGTGAATTTAATGAAATATTTAGAGTTCTAGCAGATTTTAATGATAATATTGCTCTCAATGATAAGAGTATGCAGCAGTTTGCGGCATTAATGCAAAATCATGCGACTAATTTAGGAATAAAACCTTTAAGTCATAAAGCACTAGAGCGACTTATTGAGTATAGCTGTCGTTTATCTGAAAATCAGCAACGCCTTTCTGCCCACGTAAAAGATTGTTTGGAAATTATTAGTGAGACCCATTTTTTATCAGAAAAAAATGAGGATTCAGTGATTAGTGGAGAACAAATACAGCAAGCCCTTAATGCACGTGAAGCACGCCATAGTCGTATTTCTGAAGAAATTTTAGAAGAAATGTTGGAAGGAACTATTCTAATTGATACCTCAGGGGGTGCGATTGGAAAAATCAACGGCTTAACGGTATTGGAGATTGGGGGAAGCTCTTTTGGCGCACCTGCAAGAATTACCACGACAGTACACCCAGGTTCACGGGGTATTGTTGATATAGAACGAGAGGCTGAATTAGGGCAAGCCATTCACTCTAAAGGGGTGTTGATTTTAACAGGTTATTTAGGTCATTGTTACGCGCAACAGTTTTCATTAGCTATTTCTGCCAGTATTGCGATGGAGCAATCTTATGGTTATATTGATGGAGATAGTGCCTCATTAGCTGAGCTTTGTTGTTTGATTTCGGCTTTAACGCGAACCCCGATAAAACAAAGCTTTGCGATTACAGGGTCAATTAATCAATATGGAGAAGTTCAAGCCATAGGGGGCGTTAATGAAAAAATTGAAGGCTTTTTTAGGTTATGTGATGCGCGAGGACTAACAGGTGAACAAGGGGTTATTATTCCAGCGTCTAATAAGCGTAATTTAATGCTTAAACAAGAAGTGATTGATGCGGTTGAAAAAAATCTATTTAGCATTTATGTGGTACATAATGTTAATGAAACTTTAGAGTTATTAATGGGAGGCGTTGCAGGATGCGTTGATGAAAAGGGCGAATACCCAGCAGACAGTATTAATTTTAAAGCTATTTCGCGGTTAAAGGAAATTTCTGAAATCAATGATGACGATGACGATAAAAAAGAATAATAATGCTTGATATAACAAACTTACAAACTGAGCTTAATAATAAAAGCCCTCGAAAAATTCTAAGAATTGCTTTAGAGCAATTTGATAATATTGCTATTTCATTTAGTGGCGCGGAAGATGTTATTTTAATTGATATGGCGTTGCAAATGAAAAAAGAAATACAAGTTTTTTCATTGGATACAGGACGATTACATCCTGAAACCTATCGTTTTATTGAGAAAGTTAGAAAACATTATCAGATTGATATTGAATGTTTAAGCCCTGATACTTTAAAGCTCGAAACCTTAATTAAAGAAAAAGGGCTTTTTAGTTTTTATGAAGAGGGGCATCAACAATGTTGTGGTCTTCGTAAAGTTGAACCTCTAAAGCGTAAATTATCCCAATTAGATGCCTGGATTACAGGACAACGTAAAGATCAAAGTTTAGATACAAGGCAAACAATCCCAGAAGTCCAAATTGATAGTGCTTTTTCATCTACTAATAAACCATTGGTTAAATTTAATCCACTGCTTAATTGGAGTTCAGCTCAAGTTTGGGATTATATTGAAGCTTATCAAGTGCCTTATAATCCTTTGCATCAACAAGGATTTATTAGTATTGGTTGTGAACCTTGTACACGCGCAGTATTACCTAATCAGCATGAAAGAGCAGGCCGTTGGTGGTGGGAGTCTGAAGCTAAAAAAGAATGTGGTTTACATGCGACTAATATAAAAACAAATCAATAATGATTGCTGTTATTCAACGGGTAACAGAAGCGAAGGTAAGTGTTAATAATCAAATTATTGGCACAATACAGCAAGGAATTATGGCGTTGTGTGCGGTAGAAAAACAAGACACTGAAAAAGAGGTCATGCGATTACTTGAGCGAATTTTAAATTATCGTATTTTTGCAGATAGTGATGATAAAATGAATCTAAGTTTAAGGGATATTACGGGAGGGTTGTTATTAGTTCCTCAATTTACCTTGGCTGCAAATACGAATAAAGGGAACCGGCCTAGTTTTAATGCAGCCGCTTCCCCTGAAAAAGGGCAACTTTTATTTTCCTATTTACAACAACAAGCTAAAAAAATTTATCCCTGTGTTCAATTTGGAGCATTTGGTGCTGATATGAAAGTGAGTTTGATTAATGACGGACCTGTTACTTTTATTTTAAAATCTTAAGCAAAAAATAGTTTATTATTAATACATATATCAAGCTAGATGCCCCTTGATACTCGCGCAGGGTAGGAACTTGCTACCCTACGCGAGACTCAAAAAGCAGTTTTATATTTTAGATATAAAGCTGATACTACCCATCCTATTTTACAACATTTCCTTCAGCATCATAACGTTTCATATGTATAGCTGATTCTATTTGTCCACTGGAGGGGTCTATTGCACGCCAAGTGATAACCCACCCACCATCTAATAAAGAAGTCATTGAAGCTGGAAAATCATAATTTGCCACATACTTATTAGCTCGAATTTCATTGCTTACCTGTTCACCATTATTAAAACGCTGTAAATAAGCACCAGAATTATAGTCATTAGCATAACCATGTGAATCCCAAGAAACAACCCAGTCACCATTATCTAATTCTATAATTGAATTGGATATAAATCCTGCACCAAAATCATGGTTAGAAGCGGTTAATTGATCACTTAATTTTGTACCATTACTATCATAATGTTGTAAATTAATGCCACGAGGACCGCCGTCATGAAGTATTGAGACTAGCCAGCCACCATCCTGTAATGCAACTAACTCTGGTTTATACCAGTTCATATTAGGATAACTATCAATTTTATTGATACCATAAGGATTATCATTAGCATCATAGTGTTGCATGTAAATTCCATTTTTATTTTGAGTATCAGGGAAAATATACTTATGCCATGCAACGACCCAACTTTCATCCTGTAATACAATAATAGATGGATGTGTAGAGCTTCCAGAACTATCTTGAATTTCTACTTCATCACCTTGAATAACTGTCTCAACACCTATTTTTTCATCTTTATTATCATAATGTTGTATAATAATTTTCCCTTGATCGCCTGCACTCCAAGCCATAATAAATCCATTATTTGAGGTTGCAGCTATTGAAAATTCGTTTCTATATCTATCATTAAGATTAAGGACAAGTAGTTTTTCACTAGCCTGTTTCTCACCATTTGCGCTATAACGCTGCATATAAATCCCAGGATTAGCAAGCTGAGCATTAAGTGTGGATTGACTATGCCAAAAAATAATATAACTACCATCTTGTAGAGTAGTAACAGACGGCAACCATTGATTGCCGATAATAGATGAGTTTACTAAAGTTTCTTCTCCAACTTTTATACCACAACTATCATATTGTTGCATATAAACATTGAATACATTAATATCATCTTCAGGAGATGTCCAAGTTATTATCCATCCTCCATCTTTTAAATAAGATATAGCTGGTGATATTTTATTTCCTTTTGAATAGGGGGTAACTTGAATATCTTCATTAGTATTATCTATAGTTAATTCACATGAAGATGTATTAGTATCTACTTTAAATTTCAGGGTAAAACAAATATCAGACCTGCAAACTTTGCGCTTTTTGAGCGATAAGATTCGCCATAGACGGCATCTTGAATT
>DAOUTG010000054.1 GCA_030626845.1 Methylococcaceae bacterium | reverse complement strand
TAAAAAATAAAACCACTAGGGTCAATTAAGAATAAATCATTATAGCCATAGGCTTTCTTGTATTTTACGAGGAAATCTTCATCTTCGCCTTCAGTTTTTGGTACAACTACTTCTTCCATTTCCGCAGAAGAAATAATCCCCCAATTTAAACCAGAAATACTTAAAGGGGTATAAACACTAATTTTTAAGATTCCTGTTGATCCTAATTTACTAATTTGTCCTGAATCACCAGAAATAACCGAGGTAACATCTGCTCCTAGCTCTTCGTCACCAATTTTACCTTTTTTCAATAAACGGTCACTACGTAATGCCGTTTTATTATTATATTTACCTACTAAGTAAGATTCGGCTGTTTTCCCCAAACCATTTCGTTGCTGTGTGATTTTATTAATTGAATCAGCTGAAATTTGGAAAATAGCACTTCCTAGGTAACGTCCCGCATTATCCATTAAAGGCGTTGCAAAAAAGGCTGCTTGAGATTTAGAAGGTTCATACCAGACAAAATCTTCAATGACAATTTGTGATCGTGATTTTGCATAAGCAACGCCTAAACCTGATGATTTTAATGACCCTGTTTTAACATTGACTCCAAAGTCTGCTTCTTTGGCTACGCTGTAAACAACATTACCTTCTGGATCAATTAAGAAAGCATCATAAAAATCTGATTGAGCCAGAAAGGTTTTAAAGCTTTTTTCCTTTGTAGCGGATAAATTTTTATAAATTTCACTTTTAGTCCCTTGTTTAAAAGCCGCTGTAAATTGTTTAATACCTTCGGTGAAACGAAGGTTATTTTGTACGTCAGCCATTAATTTGAAACGATTACTAAAATAAGCTTCAAGCTGAATTTTTTGTAGTGCTTGCACGGCTTCCAATTTTTCAAAGCCTTCATTTTTCATTGCCGTTACTGTGTTAGCTAAAACAGAAACGTCACTTTTACGCGCCGCGAAGTAAGATTCAAGTCGCTCTTTTTTTACCTGTCGAACCGCTGTTAGTGAGTCAAAAATTTGTTCTTCTAAGGCAGAAGACGAACTCGTTGCAGCAATAAAGCCACTTACAGCGAAAGGAATAATCCCTACAAGCAAGAAGAAAGCCAGTAGTCTTATCCTGAGACTGAGGTCTCTAAACCATTTCATTTTAATTTCCTCATAGAATCATCATGTTCACACGGCACTTAATCGACCGAATATGTTAAAAAATTATTTATTTCAGTAGCAATATCCTTATCTGCTACCACGACTTCTGCTTCACATAAATTCAAAGCAGATAAAGCCATATTATTATAAAGGCAACTCACAGGTGACTGAATAATTGCCCCACCACCTACACGAACTATTTCTTCCAATCCTTCTGCGCCATCACTGCCAGCCCCAGAGAGTATAACACCCAATGAATGCTTGTCTAAATTTTCTGCGACTGAAAACATGAGCATATCAATAGAACCTCGGCGTGAAGAAAAGGGAGCAGGACTAACATAAGTTGTTAGCTTCCCTCTCTCTCCATGAACGGTAACATATTCTTCGCCTGTACTAATGTAGCAATTACCTGCCTCTAATAGGGCATTATTAATAGCGGGTTGCACATCTACTGTACTGAAATGATTTAAGTAACGAATAAAACCACCAATATGAGGCGCGGCATCATAAAAAATAATAATGTAAGCTGTGGTGTTATTAACGGCTAATTTAGGGACTATTTTTAGCAAAGCTCCATAACCTCCCTCTCCTACGCCTAAGGCTACTAAGTTTTTACAGCCTATTTTTTGAGATTGAACACTTTTTTTATTAGGTGTTAATCTAATGTATTGAAGCGCGTTACTTCTAACTTTAGCTGTTAAACATACCTTTTTGATGAGTTGTATTTTTTGTTCTTCTAAAGCATTGTTTTCCGAAGACTCATCTCCCAAATTTGAGGGTTTATTAAAAAAATCAATAGCTCCATAACGGAGGGCATCAAAAGTAATGGGTGTTCCATCTTGAATAAAACTACTCAGTATGATCGTGGGTGTTGGATAAAAGATCATAATATGCTTTAGAGCGGTTAACCCATCCATTTCGGGCATAACGACATCTAGCGTAATTATGTTTGGCTTTAGTTTTGGAATTTTTATTAGTGCCTCACGTCCATTAGCAGCTTCACCAACAACTTCTAAATCGCTACTAGAATCAAGAATAGCAATAATAGCTTGGCGAATAATACTAGAATCGTCAACAACTAAAACCTTATACGGCGCTTTAACCATAGTTATTACCTTAAGTATTTCCTCACAACGGTTAATAATTCATCGGGCTGAAAAGGCTTTGTTAAATATTCATTAGCCCCTGATACTTTTCCTTTCAATTTATCAAATAAACCATCACGTGAGGTTAACATCACGACAGGTGTTTCTTCAAACATTGGTTTTTGTTTAATTTCTTCAAGTATTTCATAGCCATCCTTTCCAGGTAAAATAATATCAAGTAAAATCATGTCAGGTTTCTTTTCTTCTATTCCTGCCAAGGCTTCAAATGAGTTTTTAGCCTCAAAAACCTCATAACCTCTAGCAACAAGCGTTCTTGCAATGACTTTCCGTGTAACCAGACTGTCTTCGACGATTAAAATTTTAGCCTTTAACTCATTAGTAGCAGGTATTTGTTTTTCTTCAATTATAGGTTCTTGGTCTATTGTAGCAGTATTATCGCTTAAAACATCGTCTCTAGCTATTGAAAAATGTTTATGTACAACAGTTAAGAGTTCATCAGGCTGAAAAGGCTTAGTTAAATATTCATCGGCACTAGACACTTTGCCTTTTAATTTATCAAATAGTCCATCACGTGAGGTTAGCATGATAACAGGTGTTTTTTCAAACATCGGCTTTTGTCTAATTTCTTCCAGTATTTCATAACCATCTTTTCCTGGAAGGATAATATCTAGAAGGATCATATCTGGTTTTTTTTCTTCTATACCACTTAAAGCTTCAAAAGCATTTTTTGCTTCAAAAATTTCATAACCATTGGCAACTAATGTTCTGGTAATGACTTTTCGGGTGACTAAACTATCTTCAACGACGAGTATTTTTAATTTTAGTTTATCATCGTGTCTTATTTGTTTTTGTTTCGTCGTTATTTCTTGGCTAATTGTATCAAAATTTAGTCCCTTAGCATTCATATAATCCGTTAAAATGCGTCCTTGGGTAATGAGTGCCTTATTTTCAGGGGCTAAATGTGCTATTTCATTAAATTGGTCTAAACCTTCTTGAAAATAATTTCGATTTAAATAAGCCATTGCTAAATAAAAACGTAAATAAATTTGCTTAGTTGTTCTTTCTTCTTTTTGTAATACATGACTATAGCGTTCAATGGCTTTATCAAGTATTTCAGTTTTTGCTTTACCTATCGTTTTGAAAAAATTAGGCTCAATAAAAAAGTTTGATTGACAATACTGACATTCACTTTCTTTTTCTGCTGTCGGCATCCAACAAAAAGGACAACGAATTACAAAATCTGAAGTGATGGTTTTTCTTGCTAGAGTAAATTTCCTTATTTCTTCAATCAAATCAGCATTTTTTGAATGAATATGCGCCGATTTTTTTAAGGTAATTTCTATCGCCGTCATGTTGGTTAAGACACGTGAAAGCCATAACCATGCTTTAAAATTATCATCATGTCCCATTAATATATCAGTTAAAATCTTTTCAGCTTGCGCGCTTTCACAGCTTTCTATTAACTCAATTGCTTTTGCAATCAAGGTGACTTCATCCGCCTTACTGTACTGGGAAGTTAAGCTTTTATCAATCCCTGTTTCATCTATTTTTAGAAGTGTCATTTCTTTTGCTAAAGCATCAACGGTTTGTTGAATTTGACGTGAAACCCCTTTTTGCGCTACTGCTCTGAACACTAAATAATCATGATCCCACTGCAAAATATCCATTGCAATAATTTTGCCATTCATACCACATTCAACGGCATTAATTAAAACGCCTTTATCAAAATAAAAGCCCCCCGCCTTGCCTTTCTCTCGAACTTCCAATAGTCCTGTTTTATCTGATTTTTCTAAAAGTCTTAACAAGGCGAGTAAATTAACCGAGTGTCCCAGGTTTCCTGCTCGCTCAACTTGTAATAATAGTTTATTTATTAACAAAGAACCAAATTCACCTTGAACAGCGCTCTTAGCAACACATAGTCCAAGTGTTGCGTTATTTAGTTTTAATTTCTTATCCGAACCTTTTAGGGCTTGTAGAATAGCATCATGTCCCTTTAAATTATATTGGCTAATAAATGCTAGAATATTTTGTCTAAATATTTTCTGCTGTTCAGGCGTTAAAACGGCCTTAGATATTTTTTCTACAACCGTATTCAATACTTTAAAATCGTTTGAGGCATGGATAATTTCTTTGGAATAATCAAAAAAAATAATTTTAGCGACAGGCCCTATGATGATAGCAAGTTGGGCTTCAATAACGACCATTCCCCAATTTTCAGTCATGCTTAACCCACTATAAGTTGCCGAGGGGTCTTGGGTTAAAGTGGTCGTTGTTAATGGGACGGCAGGGGTTGTTTTAAGTGAGTCTTGAGGTTTCTTTGTTGCTAATTGAATATCAGCTGTGAGGATTTGGAAGATTTGAACGGTTGATAAAGCAATCTTTTTTTCAGTAGCGACTTCTCCTTGCTCTAAATGATTGGAAAAAGTAGCTTTACCTTCTTTTATATCTTTAATTAAAATTAGCGCGGCTTTTCCACTTTTATTTTTGAAAACGACATCAAAAATTGTACCCTGTGCAATCGTTAATTTAGCAGATTCACCCGTATTATCTTTGATGAACATTACACCAGTGTGTTTTTCCTTGCATAATTTTTGTAGAACCAACAATAACTCACGATAACCGAGTAGGCGTACAGTATTACTATTTTCTTGCATCAGCTATTCTCCTGCTGCTGTTGTAATGAAAAAGTGTTCTTCGCCATAATTTCTATATCCAAAAAATATAATTGCTTCGTATAACATTTAAAATTGTAATTATAGCTTAAAAAAAGGATCATACTATTTTAGTCTAAAATTATTCTGTTGTTAACTTTAGTTGATGTTATCAACAGATTGAGTAAATAGTGTTAATTTATGATGAATGTATATCTTCCCAAACCTTACGCCCATTCACGATCATATTTTTAGCAGAAGATTTTATATCAGGAATAGTTAAATCGGGAAATAAAAAAGGACGACAAATATATTCACCTAACATTAATATTGCTGTTCCAAGTAGCATTCCTATTCCTGTGTAAATAGCCCACCATGAGACAGGAGCGTATAAGGCTAAGGCGATACAGCTAATAATATTAAATGTAAAAAAAACAGTCCACATAAGGGTTAACTGTCGGCAGTATTCAGTAATTCCTGGTGGAAATTCTGCAAATTCTAAACGGACAAAACGTTCTATTAATGAAGGACCATGATTTTTCAGCAATGTCTTACCAAAAAGATGTAGTAGTATAAGTTGCACCAGAATAGGCATTAATTTAGCGGTTAATGCTTGAAAATAAAATAATCCCAGTAATAATATGAGTGCGAATGTTAATTTAAGTAGGCGCTCATGATGACTGGGTGATTTAAAAGCCTGATAAAGATAAAAACCAATAATAATGCTCGGTGCAATCCAAACATCACCTTGTTGTAAGCCTCTATAAACGAGATAAGGATAAATGAGTGCGATAACCGTCGTGATGATAGAACGCAAAATAATGAGCATTATTTAACTCTATTTTCGCTAATAAATTTTGCAAGGGAGTTGAGTGATGTAAAAATGGCTTCATTTCTATCGTCTTCAGAAGTGATTTTTATGCCATATTGACGATCTAATAAGACGGCGATCTCTAAAGCATCAATTGAATCTAATCCTAAGCCGTCACTAAATAAAGGTTCATCAACAATAATCTCATCAGGCTCTATATCTTCTAAATGTAAACCTTCAATTAACAAGGTTTTTAATTCATTAATCAGTTTTTCAGACATAATTTTTAGGTTAGTATGCTAATTGGGTAAAAACGAGTATTTTAACTTATTTTAGACTAATATCCATCAGTAGTAAGTCTAATTTTACAGAGTTAACCATGTTAGTATCCTTATTTTTTATTACATTTAGTTTATTATCTTGGGGTTGGTTGTCAGAAACTTGGCTTGTGACCTCTATGTTACTGAGTATTATTCTCTTTAGCCAGATTACCTCTTGGCGCTGGCAAGTTACTCAGAATCAATTTTATCGCTGGGGTGATTTATCTTCACTATTAATTGTGTTAATGGTTGCCTATGTTTATTTGATTGAATCGGTAAGCAGGCAACCCATTTTTATTGTATTAAAATGGTTACCTGTTTTATTTAGCCCTATACTCTTTGTGCAACTTTTTAGCCAACAGCAACAGTTGCCTTTGGGTACATTATTTTATTCAATGCGTAAGCGTAGCAATAAAATGATAGATTTTCAAACGCCCTATGCGGCATTAACACTATTGGCTACAGGGGCTGCAAATCATCAGAACACTATTTATTATTTAGTTGTTATTATATTTTTTGCTGGGATTTTGTTTGTTAGTCGCCCCCTAAAAAATTCAAAAATTATCTGGATTATATTGATACTCATTGCCATGGGAGGCGGATATTTTGGCTATCAGAGTTTAAGACAGTTTCATTATTGGATGGAAGATAAAACCGTTGAGTGGTTTAGTTCTTGGAATACAGACCCCTTCAAGGGACAAACATCCATTGGTGATTTAGGCTCTCTTAAACTTTCAAACAAAATTGAGTTTAGAGTTAAGTCAGATGAACCTTTATTATTACATCAGGCTAGTTATGATGTTTATTTAGGACAAAATTGGTTAGCCTCAAAGCGTATATTTAGTTTTAATAATCCTGTTAACAACAGTCAAAAATTACGATTAAAAAAAATAGAATTTGTACAAGAATTTAATAATAAAGAAATTTTAGCATTACCTGATGGCACAGTTAAGATTCAAGGTTTAGAAGGGGCTAATTTAGAATATACCGAATTAGGCGCGGTAAAAATTAGTGATGCTCCTAGTTTAGGAAACTTTCAGGTTTTTTATACTAATGTACGTCAAAACCCTACCAGTGAATATGATTTAAAAGTTCCAAAACAACATCAAGACTGGTTATTAGCTTTTAATAACAATTTAAAATTAGAGGGATTAAGTCCCCAAAAAATTGCTGATAAAATTAAAGGGAATTTTCATCAAAATTTTTATTATAGTCTTTATTTAGGTAACGAAAGTGATCGTGATCTTGCGCTTAAAGATTTTATATTAAAACGAAAAGCGGGGCATTGTGAATATTTTGCAGTAGCAACCGTTTTATTATTAAGACAAGCAGGTGTACCAGCGCGATTGGCAAATGGTTATGTAGCGAGTGAATATAATAAAAAACAGCAGCACTATATTGTTCGCCGCCGCCATGCTCATGCTTGGGCAATTGCTTATATTAATGGGGTTTGGGAGGCAGTTGATTCAACGCCACCTCGCTGGTTAGCGATGGAGGCAGATAATGCCAGTGGGTTACAACCCTTAAATGATTGGTTTGCTGATACTTTACTTGCTTTTAAACAATGGCGTATTCAACGGATAGAAAATGATGATGCGCCCTTATGGTGGGGGGCTGCCGTTTTATTACTCTTGTATTTGTTATTACGCATTTATAGTGCTAGACCGCAATTAAACCGTAAAAAAACGATCAATCAAAAAAATAATAAAGTTACTTATC
Organism: Methylococcaceae bacterium; assembly: GCA_030626845.1. Lineage (GTDB taxonomy): Bacteria > Pseudomonadota > Gammaproteobacteria > Methylococcales > Methylomonadaceae > WTBX01. The sequence goes on along the minus strand of DAOUTG010000054.1, from coordinate 9,828 downwards.
GAGGTGAGGATTCAGCATTTTATTTAATTGACACCTATTTTAAAGGGACTTCAAATGCGCGAGATGAGAATGAAAGTATTCAGCAATGGGTTGAACGAATTGGATTTTCTGAATTACAAGCACTTTATCTATTGCATTATCAACTACGTTTTGACCCCCTAAGTCTATCTTCATTTGATAAGAAACAACTAGAAAAGAAAGTTATGCTATGGTTAAAAGATAAAAATTAATATTACTTAAGGAATTAAAGCATTGCATATTCATATTTTAGGTATTTGCGGTACATTTATGGGGGGGTTAGCTCTGATTGCACGTGAATTAGGACATCAAGTTAGTGGCTCTGATGAAAATGTCTACCCACCCATGAGTACTCAACTTGAAGAACAAGGTATTACGCTAATACAAGGTTATCAAGCAAGCAACTTAGATTTTGAACCTGATTTGGTTATTATTGGCAATGCCTTATCTCGAGGAAATGCGGAAGTTGAGGCGGTTTTAAACAAGAATTTACCCTATACCTCTGGCGCACAATGGCTTGCTGAACATGTTTTACAAAAAAAATGGGTATTAGCAATCGCAGGAACGCATGGAAAAACCACAACAACGAGTATGTTGACATGGATATTAGAACGCCAAGGCTTTCAACCAGGATTTTTAATCGGCGGAGTCGCGTTAAATTTTGGTATTTCGGCGCGTTTAGGAAAATCTGATTTTTTTGTTATTGAAGCGGATGAATATGACTGTGCTTTTTTTGATAAACGCTCAAAGTTTGTCCATTATCGTCCCAGAACTTTAGTTATTAATAATTTGGAATATGACCATGCGGATATTTTCCCTGATTTAGCCGCTATTCAACGCCAATTCCATCATTTATTGCGAACTGTTCCTAGTGAAGGTTTAGTGATTGCCCCTGAAAATGATAAAAATATTGAAGCTGTTTTTCAGATGGGGTCTTGGACACCGATTAGTTACACCTCGATTAATCAAGAAAGTGAATGGCAAGCAAAATTAATCAAAGCGGATGGAACAGCGTTTGAAGTATTTTTTAAAGGAAAATCTGAAGGGATTGTTCAATGGTCTTTAACAGGCAATCATAATGTTTACAATGCCTTATCTGCCATTGTTTCAGCCCGACATGTTGGCGTGTTAATTGCTGATGCGATTGCCGCTTTAGGTGGATTTAAAAATGTAAAACGGCGTATGGAAGTGATTGCTAAAATTAAAGACATAACGCTTTATGATGATTTTGCCCATCACCCCACGGCAATTAAAACAACTTTAGCGGGGTTGCGCCATCAAGTGGGCGATAAACAAATCATTGCGATTGTAGAACCACGCTCTAATACGATGAGAATGGGGATTCATACGGAAACTTTAGCGCAATCATTAAAAGAAGCGGATGTTGCTATTATTTATCAACCAGAATCATTAGATTGGGATTTGTCTGCTTTAAAAAACTATAATCAGGCTATTAAAATTTATACCACATTAGATCAGATTATTAGTTGTGTTATTAATAACGTTTTACCTGGGAGTCATTGTGTTTTAATGAGTAATGGGAGTTTTAGCGGGCTTCATCAGCGATTACAGGTTGAGTTAAATTACAAGGCTGGATAGCCTGATAGCGAAACCTGTCAGAGGGTCGTAAAAATCTAGGGTTTCGTAATTTTCAATCTAGTTTTACGCATTAATTATTATTTGCATTAGCCAATAATTGTAAATTGTTTCTCTGTACATGGCTACCAACTTAAGACGGGACAGACAGTAAAATCAACGACTGGCGAAACTGTTGATTTTTCTCGCTTTGCAAATATTAAGAGCTTAAAAATGTCCCGTCTCAAGTTTGTAGCTTTATTTATCAAGCCTCTAAATAATCATACATTTTTTTAACCGAACTAAAATCATAATTTGCTTGATAACGACTTCTAATTAAATAGGTTTTTTTAAGCCCAGCCCTTTCCCCAGCCTTAATATCACTGGTCTTATCTCCAATTAATAAAGATTCACTTAGATCTAAATTAAATTCTTTGGCCGCCGCTAATAACATTCCAGCTTCAGGCTTTCTACAATGACAGTTAATCTTATAATGACCTATGCCTGCTGTCGGATGATGAGGACAGTAATAACTTTTCTCAATCACAATATTTTGTTTGGCAAATTCTTCACTCACCCAAGCCATTAATTGATCAAAATCCTCTTCACTATAAAAACCACGTCCAATCCCTGCTTGATTAGTAATAATAAATAAACGATAGCCTTGCTTTACAAAATAATGACATAAGTCAAAAATACCTTCAACAAATACAAAGTCTTCTTGCTGGTATACATAAGCACTATCTTTATTAATAATCCCATCACGATCTAAAAACAAAGCTTTATTTACCATGAAACACCGTGCTAGCATGATGATAATCTTCAGGAATACCTATATCAATAAAATAACCTTCACTCATAAAAGAAATAACGTTTAATTGGCGTAATTTTATCTCTAAGAAATCACTTTCAAATGAAAATTTAGTCTCTAACTGAAAGGGCTTAAAAACTTCTTTTTTAATTAAATAAACCCCCCCATTAATAGAACCTTCTGTCTGATATTGCTTTTCTTCAAAGGCAATAACCCGCCTTACTTCAATTTTAACTGTGCCATAACGATTAAAATCCTGCATGACTTTAGTTGCCAAACTAATATCTGCTTTTGTTTCTGTATGAAGACGCTGCATCGCCTTCAAATCAACTTCAAAAAAAGTATCTCCATTAAGCACATAAACATCACACTCTGTTGTTAATTTCAAAGCTTGAATAATAGCCCCTCCCGTGCCTAAAGGTGAATCTTCACTAGAATAAAGAATGGTCATATCTAAATAATGATCTTTAAAATAATCTTTAATAATTTCCTGTTTATAACCTACGGATAAAATAACAGTTGTTATTCCTTGTTGATTCAAAGAATCTAATAAATATTTTAAAAAGGGAAACCCATTTATTTTTGCCATTGGTTTAGGGACATCTTTGACCACTGTTTGCAAACGAGTCCCCATTCCACCTGCTAAGATAATGGCTTCCATTAATTTAATCCTCTTTTTCTATCCAAAATTTGATTAACGACATAATCTGCAAAGGCAAAAGAACAAGTAAATGCAGGACTCACCGCATTGAGAATATGCGTAGAATTATCAACGTGTTCAACCATAAAATCCATTACCAATTCATTACGTTGAGTATCTAAAAGCTGCGCTCTGATTCCTGCAGGCATCGGTCTAAAATCATCGCCAATTTTATGGAGCATTTGTTGTGATTTATTTATCATATTTTTTTTACGATAATTTTTAACTTCACTCATCGCTAAATCTCGAAAGTTAAATTTATTTAAAATAAATAGTTTGCTACTGTAATATAATATTTCTAAAAATTCATTAAGTTTAAAGCCCGCTAAACCGTGATAATTTTCTCGCCAAAAAACAGGAATAGCCGTCGGGCCTATTTTAATCTCATTCTTAGAGGTCACGGTATAATGAACCCCTAAAAATGGATTTTTCATATTGGGGACAGGGTAAACATTGGTTGAAATCGGTTTATCATCGCCATAATATTTTAGATATAAACCTTTGAAAGGCAGCATGGTATAGTTTTTTGCAATGCCATGGGCTTTAGCAATTTTATCGGCATAACTCCCTGCACAATTAATCAGATGATTATAGTTTAGTCCGATGGTTTCAAAAGTTTGGTTAAATACAAATTGAACGCCTTTTTCGATTAATTGATCTCTTAAAGCATAACAAACTTCTTTAGGATTAACAGAGGCTGTAGAAGGCGAATGCAATGCTTTTTTATAAGTTTTTATATTACTATCTATTTCTTTAGCATCGACTAATTCGGTGATAACCCCATTCACTTTCGCACGTTTATCTAATTCATACAGCCACGCTAATTCTTGCTTATCTTTTGCCACCACATATTTCTGAGTCTCATTAACAAAAATATTATGTTGATGGCAAAACGCTTTCATTTTTTTATTGCCTTCTGCGGTTAACTTTGCTTTCAAACTATCCGCTGTATAATAAAAACCTGCATGTAAAACCCCACTATTGCGTCCACTAGCATGAACCGCCACTTCCGATTCTTTCTCAATAATGACAATTTTTAAGTGAGGATGACGGTTAATTAATTCATAGGCAATAGTCATTCCAATAATACCCGCCCCTACAATCAAATAATCTATAGATTCCATTTAACGTACCTCCGTCATGACAAGATTTTTAATATAAAAATAAAGGGGTCTCGCAGTAACACTTGGCAATGCAATTGAAGATTCTTCAGAGATAAAATGAATAATATTTTCACCTGGATTTAATTTAAAAGACAAAATAATATCTTCATCCCCTTGATTAGCCGTAATAATAGATTGATTTTTTTCATCATTATAAACCCTAATTTTTGACGCTTTATCTTGTTTGCTTGAGATTACAAAATTCAGATGAACCATAATAGCTTCATCCGATTTATTATTAATCAGTAATTGGCTTTGTTTATCACTCCAGTTCCAACGATTAACCCCACTAACTTCCTCAAGATAAAAGCCCGTTAAAAAATGATATTCAAAGCGATTGGTGTAAATTTGACCTTTTTGCATCGGTTTGGCATAAACTAAATTTGGATTTTTATTTCTGACTTCTTGTGTTACCCAAATACTATTAATGCTTACACTTTTTTCTTCAACCAACATAATATCCTCTTCCCCTTTTAAGCGAAAAGGAAACGACTTAAACTCCTCTAAAGACTCATAAGTTAAAATATTCGTATCTCTTGCTTCTGCGATTAGATGAAAATTATTAATCAACTTTGAATCATTATCAAGCTTTGCAAAAATACCAAAGGTATCATAGTTATTTTTAGGTTTAATAATTTTTAAAACATAATTTTTATCAGAAACTGTATCAGGATAGCCATCATAAATTTTAATATGCTTACCTGTTTTCATTAATACATATCTATCCCAATAATCAGAGCGTTCATCTGCATGGGGTTGGTATTTATCAACAGCGCCAATAGAATCAGTTAATCCAATAGCATAGATAGCAGCATTATTATCAAGGTTCTTAAAAGCATCGGTTGTAAAAAATTTATCCATCAATTCCCAGCGATAATGCGATTGTTTTTTTAGATTAAAAATCGCTTCATTGGAAATAGAAACAAAAGTAGAAATAAAAAATAAAAATAAAATAACCAACCCTAATCCTGCTTTACTTAACAAGGTGGGGCGAGTGAACCATCCCAGTTCTTTTAAATAAACAATAAAAAGTGTCAGTAATAATCCCATTCCAAAATAGGACATATATGTGCCAACATAACCTTTACTATTCCCTATGATTGCCCATTGTTGATATTTACTCACCAATGAATGTAAGCTATTAGGAACAAATAAAAGTAATAGCGCAAAAATAATTAATAAATTTAAGTTCTTTCTATTAATGATGTTTATATGCTTTAAACTCTCAAAAACAACCCCGACAAATAAAAGATATTTAATAATCCAAACCACATTAAGCTCTTCAATATTAAGCGTCAGAACTTTTACATTATATTTGAACTTTAATAGGGGGTTAGGGGCTAAATTAAAATCAAAGGGATAATTAAGCACATTATTCATATCAGCCATGCCTGTGGCAGTATGAGTAAAAAATAAAGCACTCGGAAAAGTATATAGACTATAGATTAATAGAGTTTGTAGCGAGTCTAAAATAGAAAAGCCCCCACTCCCTACACTGTTACCTACATAAACTGAACCATAAATTAACCTAAATATAACGTAAATAGAAAGGTAAGTCGCTGAAAATATAATATGATATTTTAAATTATAAAATAAACCTTTATTCAAATATAGCCGTGAAAATAAAGGATAGAACACACAAAATAAAACAAACATTTCACTTACTTGCAAGGTTAATACAAATAACCCAGCACTTATCATTAACCTTTTAGGTGTTGCTGTAGAAAAAACATATAAATGGAGTGAGGCTAAAAATAATGAAAAACCTACTGTATAAATAAGTGGCGATGAGGTCAGAAGGAAATGATCCCAAGAATCTTGTAAAAAAGTGACAAAAACAATAATAAAAATATAGCTGTAATATTTTTGTGAAGTTATTTTTTCTATAAAAAAAGCAAGATAAAGGATATTAACAATGATAGAAAGCGTGGCGATTAATTTAATGAAAAATAAACTTTCCACTAAAAAAGAAAGCTTTATCACCAGCCAATGAAACAAGAAAAATTGGATTCTCCCTTGCTTAAATGCACCGTCTTTAAATTCTAGCCAGCTATGATAAACCTGATTAAAAGCATCATCATTGGTCGTAAACCCTAAACTAAGATAGGGGTAAAAAAATAAGATAATTGCAATAAACAATATCCATTCTATTTGTCGGTTGTTTGCCATGTTGGTCTATTTATTTCTCATGCTAACGTGAGGGGATTAAAATAATTTAGGGGTTAAAGATACCAGATTGCCTAGGTAATTGGAACGCCAGAATTAATCATTACGCCTAAGATTAGTCTACACCACCATAACAAATAAATTATAATTTACCTTTCTTAAGCAAAGAAGGCCTATTTATTTGGGGATAGTCAATCTGCTTTACATATTAAATGAAAGGGAAGTTGTTAGTTGCTATAGTATTTGAAGTACCAATAAGCAAATACAAAGGAACTAATGACGAGTCTAAACAAAACACCACTAACAACTTCTCAGAAAATAGAGTGTGCGGCAAAAGTAGTCGCAATGCACGAACACGGTGAAAAAACTCAGTTAAGTCAAGAATACAATCTATCCAGACCGACGCTTTATGAATTAGAAATGACTTCTGAAGAATTACTAAGGCAACACTTTGAGCTATGCGAGTGATCGCGCCTGACTCCTACCGCGATATTGAAGCATTGTTGCCGATTATCTATCCAAAGGTAAGCCTTTCTTATGGAAGCATCCAAAAAATTGCTGCACCTGGAATTGCTGCGGGTGTTGCTAAAATTTTTCCTAATGCTGAGCAGCGTGATGATTGTTTTCATGTAATATATGAGCTTAATAAAGTCCGTTCACGCTTAGAACGCCAAGCTTATGCAGCAATTCAAGCAGAAGCCGATTCTAACAAAAAATTAGTGCGCGTTTTACAATCTAGTGATGAGGAAAAACGCGCGAAGCAGATGATCGTTTTACTGGCGTGTTTAATTTAGCAAGCTTTAGGGAAACTTGAGACTACAAAATCAAAACGGCAAGCACACTTTCTTAAACGCTATAGTGCAAGTGCTTGGAAACTATTACAACAATAGACAGGAAGTACGTGGGAAGAGGCTTATGCAACAGTAAAGCACGAGTTGGAACATCACCATCGAGCATCAAGTGCGATAGAGGGTTTTAACTCGACGTTACGCCCTTATCTTTATGTGAATTTTTTATTGTGTTTTCCATTGATTTATATTTGTCTTTTATTTTAAGAGGTATTGGACTTTATTATAGCATAATCAATTGGTTACTTTAACTTACTGGCATTGACTCTGACCCCATTTATTTAAATACTTTAAATTAATATGCTAATTAGATTGTTTAATATACTTAATAATATATAAAAACCCCCTTAAAAAGATATAAATTTATAGTAAATAAAATAATATCATATACTCTATAAATATTGCAATAGAGAATAGATTTATTACTATACATGCATTATTTATACTTAAAATACATAGCTTAATTAGATTGCTTTTCTTTCATATATAATATATAGTATAGAAAACATACCCTTTAAACTTATAATTTTATATGAAAACAGATCAATTAATAACAGTTGCTTTTCCCAATGGAACTTTAGATATTTATCATAAAACAGCAGTAGGTTCATTAACAGATTTATTTACTTTAGGTAATTATCAAAGAATACTAGATAAAAAAAAATTAATGAATCAAACTTTATTTTTAAAATCTAAAGCTACCCAAGAGTTTATTAAAATAATTTCCCAAGAAATGAATCTTAGTTCTGAAAAAATAGTGTTTGCAAAAGGTAAAGGTAAAGGTTCAAAAACTTATGCACAGTTACATTTTTTAATTTATGCCGCTGAAAAATTATCTCCAAATTTTCATTTTCACGTGATTGATATTTTTTTAAACAAGCATTTATTGAAATTACGGGATGATGGTGGCAATGTGTTTAAAGTATTAAATTTGGCAATTGATACTTGGTTGCCAGATAGAAAAGGGAGAAATAATCTTGGGTGTTATATTCAAATTGCAACTATATTAAGAGCTAAAATATTTCCTGAAATTAAGGAATTTAATTCCAGTATTAATATTTGGAATACGGATCTAGCTACCTATGAGAAACAATATCTTAAAGAAGATTATGAAGACAAATTAGTGGCATTTCTTAAAGCTGATTTAATTAGGGATTGGGAGCATTTAAAAGATGTTATTACTAAATTGTAGTTAAATAATCAACCAACGGACTCTGATAAATATTTAATGCACAATGCAAGACTTGACCCCTTCTTTTTTTAATACCACTAAATCATCCTAATAGTATCAGTATAAAACCTAATTATCTAAGTATATTAATACGGTATTAATAAGACCGTATTAATATACTTCATTATTACTAGATATAATGTTATTATCTAAGTAAGAATAGCATAGTAATACAAATCAAACTAAAAGGATTAAAAATGCCTAAAAAACATTTAAAACCTGATATGCTTATGAAAGTAGCTTTTCCTCATGGAACAATAGAGATATATCATAAAACAGAAATGGGAAATCTTAAGCAAGTTTTTAACATGGGAAATAAATATAGATTAGATAACAATGAGAGTACAATCGAATTAGAAAAATTTCTAAAACGACAAGTAACTAAAAATTTTATATCTACTCTTATGGAGGTAAATGGTTGCGAGAGAAACGATATTATAAAAGTAGTTGGTAGAGGTAGAGGGGCTATTACTTATGCTAATTTACAGTTTTTAATTTATTGTGCAATGCAATTATCAACAAAGTTTCAAGTTCATGTTATTAATAAATTTATAGAAGATGACATCCTTGTTACTCGTGATATGGGAGTGATGCTTTTTAAAGAATTGCATAAAGCTATAGATTCTTTACCTGATAGAATTAAATTCATTGAACAGAAAAATTCAATAGAGAGTAAATTTATACATACTAAAAATAACCAAGGTATCTATATTTATGTCGCAAAAACCATTAGAGATTTTATCTTTACACCCAATGATTTATATAAATATGGAGATAATCAAAATATTTGGAATAGTGAGTGTGTTGAGCCTAGACATTTGTTAAAGAGGATAGAAATAGAAAAGCGAATTAGTGAAGCTATAGAATTTGGATTTATAACAGAGTATTACGAAAATAATAATAAAACAGGTTTAAAGGATATATTGCCAAGATTATTAAAATAAATTTTGCACCTGACCCTACAAGTCTACAGTTATTTTTAAGGGAAGAAGGGAAAAGAAAGGGATTTAATTTTACTCTGACCCCAAAATTTTCAAAACTTTACTCTGACCCCAGTGCCATAAAAAACCGCCTCGAAAAGGAATATTTAATTTTACTCTGACCCCAATGTCACTGAAAAATATCAAGAATGATATTCATTTTACAGCCTATAAAAGTTCTTTATAATTAATAGGTTACGATTAATTTACTGGAATTGACTCTGACCCCATTTATTATTTTGTAAAATAAGCGTTAGTTTTCGAGATTTTTTATTTGTAAATTTTTGAAAAATACTGAATTAATACGACCGAGCCTATACTTAATAATAGACTAAT